>QMPB01000047.1 GCA_003648395.1 Bacteroidota bacterium | reverse complement strand
TAATGAGTTGTAAAACAAGGGTGCTCTCCTTTAACTCCAGAATTAAGCCTTTGTAATACCTCTGCATTTACACCATTATGATTTGCAGGAACAGTTATTAATGCAACTATATCTCTATCTGAATTTTTATCTTGGTCATTTAGTTTATTTAAAGAATCAATAAATACATCTATACCTTTATTTCTGAACTCATATCTTCCACTATTTATAACAAAGAAAGGATTCTTTAACTTATACGATAAAACTGCCTCCGACACTTTCGTTAATAATTTACGAGCAGAATTTCGTTTAATATTATACTCTCTGCCTTGAGGAACCAAAGAATCATCAAAGCCATTAGGAGTAATATATTCAGGAGATTTATTGAGAAAAGCAGCACATTCTTTAGCAGTATTATTGCTTACTGTGGTAAATACATCAGCTTGTTCGGCAGCAACTTTCTCCAATGAAAATTTAGAAGTAATATTGAACTGCTTAGCAATAATATGTGGTTTATAATCGTGCATCTTACTGTATAATGGCATATTATTTCCCGCCAAAACTCTACCCATGAAAGTAGCATGAGTAGTAAACACAGTTGCAATGTAAGGTGCATTCTCTTTCAGGTAAAGCACTCCTGCTCCAGTCATCCACTCATGGAAATGTGCAACAGCAGACTGACTTTCGCTAAATACAAACTGGTAGAATGATTGAATAGTTTTACCGGCAGCATAGCCAAAAAGAGCTGGCTCAATATAATCCCACTGACCATTGAGAGAATCAAGTTTATATCTTTCCCAAAAATTAGAAAATATATCATTCTTTTGCGAAAAGAAAGAAGTAAAATCTATAAGAATAGCAATTGGTTTATCGTTAATATTCCATCTACCAACTCTTACATTTAAGCCTTGAGATAAAGCATAATTTCTCCATTCTGGGAATAGATTATTATCTTCAATAAAATCAGAATTTTCTGCCTCATCAAGAATATCAGGACCGATAAAAATGTGATTTTCACCAAATTGCTTTGCTAATATAGGAGCTTTACTTGCTATTACAGTATTGATACCTCCAACTTTATTGCATATTTCCCAACTTACTTCAAATAGAATATTGTTTTGCATATATTTCTTAATATTGAATTCTAAATTATTAAATTATTGACTTGTTGTTTCTTATTAGTGATTACAACAAAGAAAAAAAGAATTATATAATATTGATTATCTGCATATTACAGAATAACATCAGTACTTTATAATTTCGGTACAAAGATACTGAATATATTTAGTGACAATATTAATTAATTGTAAAGAATAATCAACACTAAACTAAGAAGGGAATTTCAATACCATAATCAACAATCAAATAATAAGAAATTATTAATTAATGGTATAAAAAAAGGAGAGCAATAAATGCTCTCCTTAGAATATTCTACTAGGTAATAAAAAAGAACTATTTGCTATGACGCTCGTCAGAAACAGTTAATTTTTTTCTACCTTTTGCACGACGACGTGCTAATACTTTACGACCACTTACAGACTCCATTCTTGAACGAAATCCATGTTTATTCTTTCTCTTTCTGTTTGATGGTTGAAATGTCCTTTTCATAACTTATCGTATTTGTACTGTATTACAGCGTTCTTAATTTCAAAAATTTAGGACTGCAAAAGTAAATATATTTTTTCTTTTAACAATGCTTTTTTTGTCTTTTTTTTATTTATTCGTTTTTTACGCTCTCTTATTAATTATTTATTATTTTTACCTAATTATATAATATGACTACTTATGAAAAGAAATGCAATTATAATACTGTTTATCATAATATTACAACCTAATTTGAATGCTCAGAACTTTAATACATACTTTTCAAAAGGGAGTCTACGTGTTGATTACATTCACACAGCTAATAACAAGAAAGAAATATTCTCATTAGACACATATTTCCATGAGCCTTATTGGGGAGGATCTGAAGTAAATCTGATTGATACGTTTGAATATGGACATTACAAATTTGAGGTTTATGATAGTTCTACTTCTACATTAATATACTCTAGAGGTTATTCCACTCTTTGTGGGGAATGGAGATTCACTGATGAAGCCAAAATATATTGGAGAAGCTTCTCTGAGAGTTTAATTATGCCATTTCCTAAGAATACCATAAAAATAAAGGTATTTAATAGAGAAAAAAATCAAAGTTGGAAACTTTGGTCTGAGCTTACTGTTAATCCAAAAAATTATAATATAATACCACAACAAAAAAATATAATAAAATCTTTTAAAATACATAATAGTGGAGAACCCTCAAAAAAACTTGATATTGTATTACTTGCAGAAGGATATACACAACAAGAAATGCAAAAATTCATGAAAGATGCAGAACGTTTTAAAAATTCGCTACTGAGTTGGTCTCCTCTCAATAAATATAAGGATAGAATAAATGTTTGGGCTATACCAACAGTTTCCGAAGAATCGGGCACTGATATTCCTGGAAAAGGAATTTATAAAAACACTTTATTTGATAGCCATTTTTACACTTTCGGAACAGAGAGGTATATTAATACAATAAACAATATAGCTATAAGAAATGCCGCAGCAAATGCTCCTTATGACCAAATCTATATTTTAGTAAATACTGACAAATATGGTGGTGCTGGAATTTTTAATTTCTACTCAATCTGTACCGCCGATAACGAACAGAGTGAATTTGTATTTAATCATGAATTTGGGCATGCTTTTGCAGGGCTTGCTGATGAATATTACACCTCTGATGTTGGCGTTGAAGACTTTTACGATTTAAAAGCAGAACCATGGGAACCGAATATTACAACCATGGTTAATTTTGAAAAAAAGTGGAAGTATATGCTTGATGATAAGACTCCCATTCCTACACCAGACATTGAAAAATATAAAGAAACATTAGGTGTTTTTGAAGGAGCTGGCTATGTTGAGAAGAATGTTTTTAGGCCAAAACACAATTGTTCTATGAAATCAATAAAAAGCAATTATTTCTGCCCTGTTTGCTCTAAAGCATTTATTGATATGATAAACTTTTATAGTAAGTAAGTAATTATTAAGAAAACAATACAATAGTAGATATGAGAATTACTATTATTATTTTATTATCGATTTTTATATTTAGTAATACTTCTTTTGCTCAAAACAAAACACAAGATTGCCAATTTGAAGTAAGTAAGAAATCGCAGAAGCTTTATAAAAGAGCAATGAAGGAACTTAACTTAAAACATTACGGCAAAGGAACATCCTTATTAAAAGAGGCTATAGAAGAATCATCGGAATATCTTAAAGCATATTGGGTTCTAGCTAATGTTAACAAACGAAAATCAAATCCATATAGAAAAATAGATATTTCAATTAGTGCTTATGAAAACATTATTGACATTTGTCCCTCTTATGAAGGATACTACTCCTACTACTATTTGGGAACATTATACTATGATAAGAAAAATTGGAAGAAAGCACATACTAATTTAGAGAAATTTCTAAACTGTGATAATGATAGAATTAGAGAAAAACACTTTGAGGATGCTGCTGATTTATCTAAATATGCAAAGTTTTATAATGAAATATACAATAATCCTGTTCCTTTCGCTCCCTTTATTGTTAAAGATGTATCATCTAAAGATGACGAATACTTACCATCTCTAAGTCCTGATAATGATTTCTTTTATTTTACGAGACGATATAAAGACAATACTGATTCTAGAAGTGGATCTTACAAAAAATCTAATGGCGAAGAAAAATTTTGTAGAGCAAAAAAACTTTCAATCAACAGATATAGCATTGGGCAAACTATGGAATTACCTTTTAATGAACAATCGAACGAAGGAGGTGCAACTCTAACCATAAACAATAAAGAACTATTCTATACTCGATGTCAAATAAAAAAGGACAGAACATTAAATTGCGATATAGCCTATTCAAAATATGAAGATGGATATTGGTCAGATATTATTAGTCTCGGAAGTAATATAAACACACCAGATTATTGGGAATCAATGCCCAGTATTTCCTCTGATGGCAAAACAATATTTTTTGTTAGCAATAGAGCAGGTGGTTTTGGAGGATCTGACATTTACCGAAGTACCAAAAACAAAAATGGCAAATGGGGGAAAGCTGTTAATATGGGTCCAAGTATTAATACTGCAGGTAATGAGAAGTCTCCATTCATTCATACAGACAGCAAAACTTTGTACTTTTCTTCTTCTGACCGTAAAGATAAAAAAACAGGAGAATGGTTCGCAGGACATCTTGGGCTTGGTGGATACGATATATTCTTTACTAGATTAGATAGCAACGGTTGGATAGAGCCCAAAAATATTGGCTACCCCATTAACTCAAAAGATAATGATCTTGGTTTTTTTGTTAGTACTAATGGTGAATATGGTTTCTTTGCTTCAAATAAATTAGGAAATAATGATCAGAAAAAAGAAGTTTGGAATATATATTCTTTTAAACTTTATAAAAAGGCAAGACCACAGAAAATCTTATTTATTAAAGGAAATCTTAGAGATAATAAAACTAATGAAGGTGCTAGAGATGCTAAAATATTCATCAAAAACATGAATACTAAAGAAATTAACGAAATACCAATAGACTCTAATACAGGGGATTATGTTTTTACTACTGTTATGGAATCAGATTTTATAATGACTGTAAAAAAACAAGATTATGCATATGTTAGTAGATATATAGCTAAAGATAATAGTAGATTTAATGTTCCTATAAGTATGGATATGGAGCTTAAAGAAATTGAAGTTGGAGGGACTTACAATCTTGATGATGTATATTTTGCTACAAACTCGACAAAATTAACTGATAACTCAAAGAAAGTGATTGAAGAATTCTATAATTTTTTACACGAAAATCCAAAGATAATTATCGAAATACAAGGACATACTGATAATGTTGGCACTGAAATATATAACCAGAAATTATCGAGAGGAAGAGCAAAGTCTGTTTACGAATTACTAATAAATCTAGGAATAAGTGATAATCAAATGTCATATAAAGGATATGGTGAAACAATGCCAATTAGTGAAAACAGAACAGAAGAAGGAAGAGCCCTTAACCGAAGAACAGTATTTTTAATTATAAAAAAATAATTAGAAAAAGATTACGTTTATTATTAATTAATATCTCATCATCTCTATGAAACGTCTATTACTTATTATATTTTCATTATCAATCATAAGTGTTTATGCCCAAAAAGAGCATTACTTATACTATGCATTAAATAATTTTAATGGAACCCGTGTAATCCTTGCTAGTATAGTCGGAAGTTCAAATATTCCTATAGATACTGCATACAGACAATCAACAGGTGCATTTGTATTTAATAATACAGAAAAACGTCCTGTAGGCATGTATAAATTAGTTTTTAATGATACTATTTACACCGAATTAATTATTAATAATGAAGATATTGTAATTGAATCCGATGCTAAAAACATTATTCAAAATATGGTGGTTAAAAAATCTATAGAAAATAAAATACTATTTGACTACTGGAAATATGCATTGAAAGTAAGAGATACTATCTCTACTCTATCATTTAAAAGAGACAAAATAGAAAAAAGAACTTACGATTCAAATCATCCAGAAATAATTAAGATTAATAAGCACATTGAAGAGTTAAATAACGAAATATTCTACTATATTGAGCGACAAATTAGTGAATATCCAAAGTTTTTTGCTCCTCATCTTCTTAAATCATATATAATTCCTTCAATGGAAAAATATAACAAAAGAAATCCCAAGAAACAATATTCAAATGAAAAAGAGTTTTATTTCAATCATTTCTTTGACAATATCGACTTCTCTGACAAACGATTTGTAAATTCAAAAGTTCTATTTGTTAGTATAAGTGATTATATAGAAACATTTGGAAAACCTGCATCCACATCTAATTATATTAAAGTGATTGATAACGTAATGAATCATGCTAAAGAAAATGATTCTATTTATGATTATTGTGTAAATTTATTTATGCGAACTTTTGAAAATAGCATTTGGGAAGAAGTAATGGTTCATATTATTGACAATTACTATATGAAAACAAATAATGGGAAGCCAAAGCTTGGCGTTTACTATTCAAATATGTCATCACGAATCAAAGCTCTAAAACCAGGAGTAAAGTCGCCTAATATCATAATGCAAGATATCTTTGGCAATACAATTAATATGCATGATATAAAAGCTAAAGCTAAAATGTTGATTTTCTATAGTAGTGATTGTCCACACTGCATTAAATCATTACCTAGTATCGTTGAAATATATAATATGTATAAAAGTAAAGGTCTTGAGACTATCGGAATTGCACTCGACGATTCAAAAGAAAAATGGAAAGAGGAAATAAATGAATTAAATATTAATTGGATTAGTATATCAGACTTACAAGGAATGGCAAGTCCTATTATTAACACTTATAATATTACTACCACTCCAACAATAATAATACTTAACGAAGACAATATTATTATGACAAAACCAAAAGGCATAAATGATATTCATGCAACCTTAGTTGAACTTCTAAATTAAAACTATGCAAAACATCAAAACTATATTATTCTTATTTGTATTATTCCTTTCAATAACAAGTAGCGCACAAAGTTACAGACAAGGTAGTTGTGGTAATAATTCATCAAGTCACCTATATATTACGCCATACATTGGGGTTGGAGGAGGTACATACTCATACAATCTAAATAATACTGTAATGGATACTGACAGTGTTTTTTATAATAATGAAAATGGAAGCGTATTCACACCCATAGTTGGAATAAACTTCATGTACAAAATAGGAAAGACTAACCTTGGTGGTGGTGGTGAAGTACAAGGTGTTTATGGAAACACTCAGAATGGGTTAACAAAGACAAAACAATCTGCATATATATTCAAATTTTATGGTAGATTTGAATATGATTTATACTCAGATGCCTTCAATGATTTTGGTTTTGCTTTAGAAGGAGGTCTTTTATTTCCTAATAATGTAATTGGACTGTACCCATCAATGGGAGCATATGGTAAAGTTGGTCTTTATTACGATTATATCATCAGCTCAACCTCTGCATTGTTTATTGGACTAGATTACTCATACTTAACATATAATACTGAAATTGGTAAAGCTGTATCAAACCACTCTATTGGTGACATAAAACTCACAATTGGATATAGATTTTGGTTTTAACCTGAGTTATACATAATATTTCACTCACAGAAAGCCAATAGTACTACACAAAATTAAATCTTCTATGAACGAATTATCAGAAACTGAGAGCAAAGCTTATATCGATCTCTGTTTTTTACAAAAAAAAGCCACGAATTAGCGTAGCTTTTTAGTATTCTTTCAGTAGTAAAGAGATTAAACCTTCACTTTACGAACAGAGTCAATAACCGTTCCATCTACCCACTTAATAACTGCAATAATCTCATCATCAAGTTCCGGTTTCTCCGGTATACCACAAATACTCTCTGCCTCAGCTTTTAATTCCTCTATTGTTTTTAACTCAAATCCAGCAGCTTCTGCTTTTGCAATTAAGTCTTTACGTAAAGGATTTACAGCAACACCTCTTTCGGTAACAATTACATCAATTAACTCACCTGGCCCACAAAGAGTAGTTACTCTATCAACAATAATTGGCATACGATTTCTAAATAATGGAATTGGTAAAATTACATTCCTACCAAATAAGCAATTCTGCCACCCTCCTATTCCATGAAGCAAATAGCCATCAGAATGAGTTACCACATTAGCATTAAAGTTTACATCTACTTCTGTTGCTCCTAGAACTACAACGTCAATCATAGAAGCAAAATTTCCTTTTCCATGATAATTATAACTAGTAAAAGGGCTGGTATCTACATGGTTAGAGTTTTCTCTCATAGACCTTATTCCCTCTAAATCAAATGTTTGACCATCTAAAATATAATCAACAATCCCATCCTCAAGCATTTTAACAGGGTATTTATTACTTCCTGCACGAATAAATCTTGCTTTCCAATTTTTTCGCCTTAATATTTCTTCAAAATAGATACCAATTGATAAAGATGTACCTCCTGCACCTGCTTGATAAGAAAATCCATCGTGAATAATCTTTGTTGCTTCACAAAATTTAGCTGTCTTCTCAGCTATTAAAAGTCTATCTGGACTTTTGGTAATATTAGTAGTCCCTGAAATTATCTTTTCAGAATCTCCTACCTTATCTACTACTACAGTATAATCAACATTATTACCATGAATTTGCCAAGGAATACAAGGAAATGGTACAAGAGTATCTGTAACGACAATCACTTTATCTGCAAATTGAGAGTCAGCTAAAGCAAAACCAAGAAGCCCCGAAGCAGCACTTCCATTTACACCATTAGCATTACCAAAAGCATCAGCAATAGGTGCTGCAATAACTGCAATATCAATATGTACTTCACCATCTTGCACCGCCTGATATCTTCCACCATGTGATCGCAATACACCAATCCCTTTCATTCCTCCTTCACTGGCAAATTTACCCAATGCCCCATTCATACTTCCTTCTATCCTATTAATTGTACCATCTTCAAGGTATTTTATTAAAGGTTCGTGGCAAGGAAAAGAGGCAGAAGGAAACCAACGCAAGTCTTTAATACCAAGTTCATTAGCAATATCAAAAATTTGATTTGAGATTAAATCACCATTTCTAAAATGATGATGTGTAGAAATCGTCATTCCGTCTTTTAGACCGCTTTTAATAAGAGCTTCCTTCAGATCTTTAAGTTGTTTATTTCCATCCATTGGAAAATTTGCACAACTAGCAATACTGGGAGCATATTTTCTACCTGTAGGTATATATTTACCAACTCCTTGAAATGGAATTTGCTTTTCTCCATTTATTTCAGTAGGAACCAATCTACCAGCAGCATTCTTTACTAATTCTATTTTCTTATCTGACATTATACAACTATTTTTCTAAAACACTAATTATGTTTATAATCAACTAATTCACTAATTAGCAAATTCTTTTTCCCAATCTGGTAAAATAATTCCTAAGTTGATAGCAACCCTTAATGTATTTTCTGCCCTTTTAACTACAGGTGCATCAATCATTTTTGTACCTAGTGAAACAACTCCTAATCCCTTTTCCTTTGCATCTATAAATGCTAGAAATATCTTTTGAGCCTTTTTAATCTCTTTTTCTTCTGGCGCAAAATTTCTATGGATAACATCAATCTGCCTAGGATGAATACATCCCATTCCATCAAATCCTAGTGATTTTGACACCTTAACATTTCTTGCTAGTGCTTCCATATCAGAAACATCAGAAAATACAGAATCAATAGGCTGTATTCCTACTGCTCTACATGCATTAACTACTACAGAGCGCGCATAAAAAGATTCATTACCTGTATCAGTTCTTAATGTACCAAGGTCAGCGGTGTAATCTTCAAGACCAATAGCTATCGATGAAATATTATCTGCTGCAGTAGCTATTTCATAGGCTTTAACTACTCCTAGTGCTGATTCAATAATTGGCATTAACCAAATCTCATAATCAATACCTTTATCTTCTTTAATTTCATTTATCCTAGTGTTCAATAACTGAATCTGATCTGCTGATTCACATTTAGGAACTAGAATTAGATTCACATTATTAGGAACGACATATTCAAGATCTTCTAAACCCAATGGTATTTGATTAATTCTCACCATACGCTCAGCACCATAAAAATTTACTCCTCTCAAAGTATTACGAACAATAAATCTAGCTTCATATTTTTTATCATGAGCAACAGCATCTTCAAGATCCAATATTATTCCATTTGGTTTATGTATTCCTGCATTAAGCATCATACTTGGTGTATTTCCAGGGAGATACAAGCGAGAGAATCTCATTTGATCTTTCGAACTCTTGTTTTTATTATTCTCAATAATAGGAAACAAGTACTCTTTATCTGTATTAATCAGCATCTTAATTGCAGCCTCTAACCTAGCTGCAATAACAAGTTCTAACGCACCTACATCAATCAATAATAGCTTAATATTATCTATATCATAAAAATCTAATACTGAATTTACAAGCTTATGAAGACTTTTAGCAAACATTGAATACACCTTTGATTGTATATCAATATCTCTTCCGCCAATCTTTGTTAACTCTGCTTCGACATAGCAATCTGACTTAGCTTTTTTTCCCTTATTTCCAACTGCTACCATATTATTTAGACCTATCATCTTATAAGTATTTTAAACAAAAATCATTCAACAATATATATATTATTATATTATAACAAAATAAAAAAATGCTCTATTCTAGAAGAATAGAGCATTCAATAAATATTTTAAGTTTTATCGTTTTATAAATTTCTTGGTTAAAGTTGTACTACCAGCATTAATCTGCATAATATACATACCTTTAGCTAAATCAGTAAGATTAATATTATCAGTATGATTACCTTTTACCTTATTTCCTAAGTTGTAGGTATTAATCATTCTTCCATTAATATCAAAAACATTAACAATAACTATTGAACTTTGATCTAGTTTATAATCAAAATTAGCATGGTCAATTATTGGATTAGGATAAAGATTAACATCAGAAAGTGTTACTACTTTATGATCCTTAATTTCATCTATACCAACATAAGTTTTTGAAGTAAATACCCCTCTACCATGAGTTGCCAAATATATTTGACCATAATTGTAAACTCCTGGATAAACTTGAATAATAGGACTACCATTATCATATGTAACAGTTTTTCTCCAATACAATCTATTCTGTTGTTGCACTATCATATATACAGGAGCATATGCATCAAAACCATCATTTACTTGTGCCCAAACTGGATTAGTTGCAGTAATATCTTCTGTAGCATATAAGCCATACTCCGTTCCAATAATTGTTTGTTGAGAATGTTGAACTGGAATTAATGAAGCATATACTGGTAAGTTTGCAGGTAAATTACCACGCTTAGTTGTAAATGTTGGAGTTGCAGATGTAGCATTATCTGAATAATAAATTTGCTGAACACCAGTACCACTTACAGTAACAACAATTCTATTTGCATCTTCAGGATCAATAGAAATACTTGAGATAAAAGTAGCCCCTCCACCAAAATTCTTAATTACATCATCAACTATTGCATAATTAGCACCACTAACATCGGCAGTAGAATAATCTTGGGCTTGTAATAAATTAGACAATCTACGAAGATGTCCAAATACAGAATAGTAAAGATAATTACCATCCTTTGATGCTCTAAAATTATTTACAGCCATTCCACTGTATGGCATCGTTGAAACACGAAACCATTCTGGAGTTTTATTAACAAAGAATAATGCTTGCTTGGTCATATAGATTCCCTTGTTTGTACCAACATACAATCTACTTTGAACAGGATCCTTTATTTTAATAGTATCACCTGTACTCATATTTTGTGGCAAGATATAACTAAATGGATAAAAATTATTATTTTTACTTCTACCATCAATTGTATCACCAGCAACATAATTTGTATCTGCAACATATGTTACAGTATCAATACTATTAGGGTAATGAATTGTTTCCCAAAATATTGTTGGTGTAACAAAAGCACCTCCTAAATTTCCATTAAGCATATCTGCCGAATAAAAATCAGGTTCACCAGAAAGGTCTTTTGGCTCTTGAAATTTTTCACCAAAATCTTTAGACCTAGCAACATTACCATAATAAATAGAAGCAAAAATCACATCTTGATTTAATATTGAAGTAGCACACCAAAATCCATCACCACCACGAACTTCTCTTGCTCGCATAGGGTTATTTCCTAGCAAATCCATAAATTGAGTACCATTATCTTGAGCGCCTGCTATAGCTCCTCCATTTGCGTGAGGTGCTACTGCATAAAATTGTGTTACATTAAAGTTTGTATTTAGAGTAGCAAAACTATTACCTCCATCAATAGTTTTTGAAATACCTCCATCAGTACCTGCATAAAATGTATTTGCATCCGTTGGATGTTGAGCATATACATGTTGATCAGCATGCACATAAACTGGACTATACTTACTAGCATACCATAATGTCTTTTTTGTCCAACTATATTGATTATTAGAATTTACTTTTTCGCCTTTCCACATATCAACACCCCCCACATACAAAATATCAGGATTTGTTTTGTGTACCATTGCGGCTATATCGTACCATCCTTGGTTATTAGGACCAAATAGTTCAAAAGAAGGAGAACCTCCTACAGCAATCTGAGTCCATGAAGTACCCGTATTAGTAGATAAATATATTCCATATAATACACCATTATTAGCGGCTAAAACAGCATAAATATGAGTAGGGTCTGAAGGAGAAATCGCAACTTCTATTCTTCTAATTCCACTACTAGGAAGCCCTGAAGCTTTTATCCAATTTGTACCATCTGTTGTAATATAAACATTTCCAAAAACAGTAGCTACTGCTTGAGTAGTTCCTAAAACTGTTTTTACATCACTATAACTACCTGGCTTAATTTTAGTCCAACTTGCTCCTTGATCTGTAGTTTCAAATAAACCAGATTTTGTAGCAGCATAAACTTTATTATTCTTATCAGAAGCTAAGCGATTTACTGCTGTCCATGAAGTAGTTGCTGTTAGTTTAATAAAATCAGTAGAACTAGCAGCTTTACGATAAATTCCTTCACCTTTAGTCCCTGTGTTATAATTAGAATAAGCAGCTTGTGCTAATCCCTCACCTGTACCAACATAAATATCTCCATTTGGACTTTGACAAATGCTTACTACTGCGTTGTTTCCATCTAAAGGGATTTGCACCCATGATTGGCCAGATGTTGTAGATTTCCAAAGTCCGCCGTTTACACCACCAGCATACATGATTGAACTATTTGAATTATCAATTAAAATAGCTCTTACCCTTCCTCCTACATTATTAGGACCCATCTCACTCCAATTCAAACTAATTGCCTTGGTTGATGGTAGTTTTTTAGCAATTTCACCTGCTTTTTGAATTTTCTCATTCTCAATTTCACCTGTATAAGGATTAGCCTTTAATTTATGATAATAGGCTAAAGCTCCAGCAATTCCTTCTCCATCATTTTCTTCAAATTCAGCTTTAGAAATCGATTCAATACTTGAACTCGGTATTAAAGAAACAGCCACTACTGTACCTAACAGTATCAATGTAAACAAACTAAATAGTAAATTCTTATTCTTCATATCTAATATTCAATAATTTATAAAATAATCTTATCATGTATTTAAGTTGCACAATTTACAGTTTTTTTTTATACCTACAATATAAAAATAAGCAATTATTAAATCTTAAATATCAATACTACATATTGCAAAATAACAATAAGATAAAGTATTAATTATTAGCATTATATCTTTTCCCAAATCTATACGCTAAATATAACCTAATCATTGCATATTTAGGTGTATCGAAGCCCATAATTTGTACAGGCAAAACATATGCGTCTATAATAAAACCTGCTTCTAATGCTTTTGTTTTCTCTTGATAAGGTCCAAATTCAACATTTAAACCCATCTTCCAACTAAGGCCTGGATGAAATTCAATTTCAGACAATCCTTTTGAAAAAGGACCTCTACCCCAAATATTTTCTAAATCGTGCTTTTGAACATCATATTTCTCAAGCGATAATACTCCGCCATTTACAAAATCTACTATATACATGTAAATTGGTTTTCCTATACCTAAATTTACTCCACCAAAATAAAAATATCTAATCTCTACTCCTCCCCAATATGGCTTTTCAGTAAGTATCTTTTCTCTTCCTCTTAAAATTTGTAAACTATAAAAGTGTATCTGTTTACCAAAAAAGAAACTTTTTGCGCTATTATCGTATTTATTATAATATCTATACTGTTTGGTATCTCTAATAAAATAGAAGCTTATATCCCATACCTTTTTATTCTTAAACGTTTTTGCTTTCCCATATCTATATCCACCGCCCCATCCATCTGTATTAAAGCTTATACCAAAACTACTCTCATACCTTAGCAAAGGTTTCTTAACTATCCTATCAGCTTTTTGAGCATAAGAATACTGAATAATAAATATTAATATAAATATAAAATAAAATTTCTTCATTGTCGCGTGAATAATCTAAATCGTTACAAACAATATACTAATCTATTGTTTGATAATATACAATTGTTTGGCTATCCAATTGACTATACATGCCTGGACAACTCTGATGTCTAGACTGACAAGATGAAAAAATTAGAACCCCAAAAACTAAAACTATTGCAAAAATATACTTCCTTTTCATATGATTAATTTTATTAATTTGGTGATATGGAACATCTTATGATAAAAAATAATCATTCCCTTGTGTCTTTAATAATTATT
>QMPB01000046.1 GCA_003648395.1 Bacteroidota bacterium | reverse complement strand
TACTTTATCAGGCAATTAAGGAGTTGATAAATAATGCTCTAAAGCATTCTAAAGCAAGCCTTATTAAGCTTGAACTTAAAAATATTAATAATCAGATTATACTATATTATAAAGATGATGGAGTTGGGTTTGATGTGGATAATGTGATAGGAAATAGTGGTGGATTAGGATTAAATAATATCATTAATAAAATTAAATCCATAAAAGGTCATTGCGATTTCAATAGTCGTAAGAATAAGGGATTGATGTTTATGGCAGTGATAAAATATTAAGAAAATGGAAATAATTGGAGTAATAATAGCCGACGATCATATAATATTTCGCAAAGGACTGCGAACAGTTCTTAATGAAATTTCTTTTGTAAAAGTTCTTGATGAGGCTTTTGATGGTCAAGATGTGATGAGAGTAATGAAGACGAATCCAGCAGATATAATCTTGATGGATATAAATATGCCAGGAGTAAATGGAATAGAAGCAACAAAAAGAGTAAAAGAAAAATATCCTGAGACAGAGATTATTGCTTTAACTATGCACGAAGAAATTGGCTATTTCAATAAGATGATAGAAGCAGGAGCTAAGGGCTTCTTATTAAAGAAAACCACCAAAGATCAGCTTGCTACAGCTATTAAGAATGTATTTTATGGAGAAACATATTTCTCAGAAGAATTTGTAATATCTACTCAACAGAATACTAAAATATTACAAACAGATGTTGTAATTAGCAATAGGGAGAAAGATGTGCTAAAGCTTATTGCAAAAGGCTATTCTAATGTAGAAATTGCAGAAAAATTACATCTCAGCAAACGTACTGTTGATGGTCATAAAGCACGATTATTCGATAAAACTGGAGCTAAGAATGCTCCTAATCTAATAATGTTTGCTTTGAAAAATGGATTGCTATAGGAGCTATTGAAACACAGGTGACACGGATTTGGCAGATAATCACAGATTATAATTCGCTGTGCTCATTGCGTTTTGTTCGCTAATTTTCACTAATTGTACGAATTACGCGAATTGAAAAGAATTAGCCACGAATGCACCAATTAATAATTAGTAGAATTAGTCTAATTCGTTAAAATTCGCAGATAAGAATTGTGAGCCTGCGAATAATTCATTTGCGTCTTAGCGACTTTGCGAGATATATAAACCAAAATACCTAAGCCCAAAAACAATTTAAAGAAATCTCCTTTTTAAATAATTTAACCTCAACTAATTACTAATTAAAGAAATAATATTTACTTAATAATTATATTTAGTAAATAGCAGTAATTCAATCAAATATATAGCCTAATTAGGTATAAATACCCTAAATATTTTTCACATTATACTCTATCCCATTTCATTTAGCAGATATATATTTGCTACATAATTAGAACGAAATAGTATAAACTTTTAAACCAACTAATGATGGAAAAGACAAAGAAAATTTTAATCGTAGATGACGATATTGATGTGATTACTATCGTGGAAACTATCCTGAATAATGAAGGCTACCAGGTTCTTGCTGCAACTAGCAAAGAAGAAGCCATTGAAATTGCTAAAACAAAGAAACCAAATCTTGCTATCTGTGATGTTATGATGTCAACTCATTACGAGGGTTTTGAATTAGCAAAAGAGTTTGCAACGAATGAAGAATTTGCTAATATGCCTGTAATAATGCAGACTTCCATAAATGTCTTCTCTTCTAAAGATGAAGATTCTATGCGTTTTGCTCGATACTATCGCTCTGAAATGAATAATCACGATTTGGATGTTTTATTGGTTGAAAATAATAGCCTAGGTAATGCCGGTATTGATTATAAAGATGAAAAAGGAGAGCTTGTTTGGGTTCCTGTAAAGGCTTTTATCAAGAAACCGGTGGAAGCACGAAAGCTAATAGAAAATATTGAGAAATATATATAATTACAAATAGCAACGACAATATCATTGTTGAATTTGCTTTGCTAATATGTCATTTACGATAGTAGATTCCATATTTTCAAAATGTCATCTGTCTCGACCTTGACGCCTTTATTCGCAATTATTATTAAGAAATTGGTTTTAATTCTTATTAAATACTAGAAATACAGAAGTAAGAGGCTTATTCTTTTGTGATAAAAGTCCTTAATAGCTTTATAGAGAACATTCAAAAACAAGAAATTAATGAAGCAGATACTTGAAAAATATAAAGAAGCAGAAAGAGATAGCTTAATTCCAATTTTGCAAGAGGTACAAGAAAAGGAAGGCTATTTGTCAGAAAATGCACTAGTTGAAATTGGTGAATTATTAAACTTACCTGTGAGTAAGATATTTGGTGTAGCGACATTCTACAATCAGTTTAGATTTCAGCCCAAAGGGAAACATCATATTCAGGTTTGCAGAGGAACTGCTTGTCACGTTTTGGGATCTGCAAATGTTCTTCAAGAATTGGAGAAAACCTTGAAAATAAAAAATGAAGAAACTTCCCGTGATGGAAATTTTAGCCTTGAAGTAGTGGCTTGTATAGGTGCTTGTGGTTTGGCTCCAGTTATTTCTATCAATGGGGAGTTTCACGCTAAGGTAACTTCATCTTCAATTAAAGAAATTATTGATAATCTAAAAGAGAAATAATGAATTCTACCAAACAATATATAATTGAAGAAATATTGTCGAATCCAAGAAAGGATTTTAGCAATGTAGATTTAGTGAAAGAATTAAAGAGAGAATTAATTACTAAGCCAGTAATATTCATTGGTACAGGTACTTGTGGTCTTGGTGCCGGTGCTGATAAAACAATGATTGCTGTAAAAACATATCTTAAAGCTACTAAGATTGAAGCTGATATTATAGAAACAGGTTGTATAGGTTTGTGCTCCTCAGAGCCACTGATGGATGTGCAACTTCCAGGTCATAATAGAGTTTGTTTTGAGAATGCTACTGCTGACAAAGTGGAGGATATTCTTGATAGTATTCTGAAAGCTAAATCAGAAGTAAAAGAGCAATCAGTTCTTTGCCAATTCAAATCCAAAGAGAATCATAAATGGGATGGAATACCTGATATTAACGACTTAGCTTTCTTTAAACCTCAATTTAGAATTGTACTAAAAAACTGCGGTATTGTAAATCCTATTAGCATTGATGAATATATTGCAAGTGGAGGTTATACAGGTTTTTTAAACTTAATTAAAACTAAGAATTCAGAAGAAGTTTGCGATTTAGTTGAGAAAAGTGGACTCCGCGGTAGAGGAGGAGGAGGTTTTCTTACTGGTAAGAAATGGAAATTTGCCTTAAATACTTCTGCAGAGCAAAAATATCTTATCTGTAATGCTGATGAAGGTGATCCAGGTGCTTTTATGGATAGGGCAGTTATTGAAGGTGATCCGCACAGATTAATAGAAGGGATGGCAATAGCTGCTTATGGTATTGGTGCTACTAAATCTTATGTTTATATTCGTGCTGAATATCCATTAGCTATCAAAAGACTGAATATCGCTCTTCAACAAGCTAGAGAATATGGACTTTTGGGAGATAATGTTTTTGGGTCTAATGTTAATTTTGAAATTAAAGTAAAAACCGGCGCTGGTGCATTTGTTTGTGGTGAAGAAACAGCACTTATAAATAGTATTGAGGGCAAAAGGGGTATGCCTCGACCTCGACCTCCTTTCCCTGCTGTGAGTGGACTTTTTGGCAAACCAACTATTATCAATAATGTGGAGTCTCTCTCCAATCTTCCTTTTATTATAAAAGAAGGAGAAGATAAATTTGCTGCCATTGGAACTGAAAAAAGTAAGGGCACTAAGGTTTTTGCCCTTTCTGGTAAAATTACCAAAACAGGTCTAGTAGAAATCCCAATGGGAACAAGTGTTAGAGAGGTGCTTTTTGATATTGCAGGAGGTGTTCCAAATAATAAAAAGTTTAAATCAGTGCAAATTGGTGGTCCTTCCGGTGGTTGTATTACTGAACAAAACCTTGATATTCCCATCGAATATGAATCACTTATTGAGGTAGGGGCAATGATGGGCTCTGGTGGCCTTGTTGTAATGGATGAAGATACTTGTATGGTTGATGTTGCAAAATTCTTTATGGATTTTATTCAACGAGAAAGCTGCGGAAAGTGTATTCCTTGCCGCGAAGGTACTCGTAGGATGTTAGAAATACTTGAAGACATTACTCACAAACCTCATCATAATGGTAAACACGAGGCTTTGCGTAGATTTAAAGGTGTTACCCAACTTGAGCGATTAGGGAAAGTTATTAAGGAGACTTCTCTTTGTGGTCTTGGACAAACTGCTCCAAATCCTGTTCTCAGTACAATAAAATGGTTTCGTGAAGAATACGAAGAGCATATCTTTGAACGAAAATGTTCAGCAAATGTTTGTACTGAATTAAGAGTATTTACCATCGATGTTGATGCTTGTACTGGCTGTACTATTTGTGCTAAAAAATGCCCAACTGATGCAATAATTGGAAGTAGAAAAGCACCTCATTTTATTGTTGATGATAAATGTATTGCCTGCGGAACTTGTTTCGATGTTTGTAAATTTAATGCTATTACAATATCTTAAATAATTGATAATGAAGATAAAAGTTAATAATAAAACCATAGAAGCTAATAATGGGGAAACTATTCTAGATGCTTTAAATCGTGAAGGAATTAAAGTGCCAACACTTTGTCATCTTAAAAATATGATGCCCACAGGAGCTTGCAGAATGTGTGTGGTTGAGGATGTTAATTCTGGTAAACTTATAACTTCCTGCTCTTCTCCAGTATACGAAGGCTTAGAAGTAAATACTCATTCTGCTAGAGTGAATGAGTCTAGAAAAACTATAGTAGAACTATTGCTATCTAACCATCCTGACGACTGTTTGTATTGTGTTAGAAATGGAAATTGTGAGCTTCAAGGACTTTCTGAAGAGCTTTCAATTACTGAAAGAAGAATAAGAGGAAGGAAGAATAAGCAGCCCTTAGACCGTTCTAGCGCAAGTATTGTTCGCGATCCTGAGAAATGTATTCTTTGTGGGCGTTGTGTGAGAATTTGTGAAGAAGTAATGGGTGTAGCTTGCATTGATTTTGTGCAGCGAGGTAATCAAACTGTGGTAGGAACAGCCTTCGATAAAGGTTTAAATACTTCAAGCTGCGTGAATTGTGGTCAATGTATTATGGTTTGTCCTACAGGTGCTCTTACTGAGAAAAATCACTTTGCTGAGATAAAACAAGCTCTCCAAAATCCAGAAATTAAAGTTGCTATTCAATATGCTCCTTCTATTTCTATTTCCATAGCTGAAGAGTTTGGTATGGAACCAGGTCTTGATATTAATGGTATTATGAATGCCGCAATTCGTAAAATTGGTTTCGATTATGTATTTGATACAAGTTTTGGTGCGGATCTTACCATTATGGAAGAATCTTCTGAACTTATACATAGAATATTAAATAAAGGGAAACTTCCTCTTATTACTAGCTGCTGCCCAGGTTGGGTAAAATATGCCGAAGAATTTGCTCCTGATTTTATTGATAATATTTCTTCTTGCAAATCGCCTCAGCAAATGACAGGTGCTGTGATAAAAAGCTACTTTATTGATAAGGAGAATATTCCACAAGATAAACTGTATTCTGTTGCTATAATGCCTTGTACTGCAAAGAAATTTGAAGGACAAAGAGAGGAAATGACTCAGAATGGAATTAGCGATGTTGACGCAGTGCTTACCACTCGAGAGTTTGTGAAATTCATTAAAATGTATGGTATTGATATTCATAATTTGAATGCCGAAGTAGCCAATAATCCCCTTGGAAGTCGTACTTCTGCTGGTAAACTCTTTGGTACTACTGGAGGTGTTGCCGAAGCTGCCATTCGTACTGCTCATTACAAACTTACTGGTAAAGAGTTAATTGAGTTTAAAATAACTGCACTTCGTGATTTTAAGAATAGAAAAGAAACTAAGATTCAAATTGGTGATTTAGAGCTTGGTGTGGCTGTTGTGAATGGACTTGCCAATGCAAAAAAGCTTCTTGATGAAATAAGAGAAGGGAGAAGCGATATTCATTTTATTGAAATTATGGCTTGCCCTGGTGGTTGCGTTGGTGGTGGTGGTCAGCCAATTAAGATGGATGAGGAGGCAATAAGAATTAGAGCAAAATCATTGTATAATATTGATGATAAAGAGTCGATAAAAGTATCGCATAAAAACCCTGATGTTCAGAAACTTTATGCTGATTTCTTGGAAGAGCCACTGAGTGCTAAATCTCATGAGCTTTTGCATACTCATTATCAAAAACGTGAAGTTATAATATAAATGCTTATTTGTTAATTTGTTGAGTTGCTTAATCGAATCAGCTCAACAAATAACCAAATAACCAAATGAACAGATAACCAATACTAAAGAATGTCTAATTTTTCAAAATATAACCCACTAGTATATACCGTAAAAGGCTTATGTCGCGTATGTTATACCTGTGTGCGTGAATGTCCGGTAAAGGCTATTAAGATAATTAATGGTCAAGCGGAGATAATTGATGAGAGGTGTATTGCTTGTGGTAATTGTGTGATTGTGTGTAGTCAGGGAGCCAAAACTTATTATTCATCTATTGAAAAAGTAGAAAATATCCTTTCGAATAATAGGCAAAAGATACTTTGTGTAGCTCCAAGTTTTGCCGCTGAATTTTCAGTGATTGATGATTATAAAATCTTTGTGGGAATGGCAAAAGTCTTGGGATTTGATTTGGTTACAGAAGTATCTTTTGGCGCTGACTTAGTTGCTCAAGCTTATAAAAATGTATTTGAAAATGAGAAAATCAAGTCAGTTATTACTTCTGATTGTCCAGCAATAGTAAATTATATTAAGCAATATCATCCTGAATTAGTTGAGTTTCTTGCTCCAATTGTTTCTCCTGCTATAGCTATAGCAAAAGTACTGAAAGAAAAGTATGGAGAGGATTCACAGTTGGTTTTTGTGGGCCCTTGTGTTGCTAAAAAAGCTGAATCTAATAGCTTTGATGAGAATCTTACTTTTTCTGAACTTAGAATAATGTTTGAGAATCATAAAATTGGTAGTGAAAATGTAGAGAAACTAGAATTTGATAAACCAATTTCTGGACAAGGAGCTTTCTTTCCTGTGAATCATGGATTACTAAAGAGTATTGATAAAACTGAAGGCTTTGGGAATGGAGAAGTTATTACTGCTGAGGGTAAAACTAAATTTAGGGAAGCTATTCAGGAGTTTGAAAATGGTGTTCTTAAAAACCAACATCTTGAATTATTATGTTGTGATGGCTGTATTGAAGGGCCTGGTATGTCTGTTAAGGGAGGAAAATTAGTTAAGAGAATGAAGATTAGTGAGTATGTAAAATCTAAACTCAATAATCTTGATGAAAAAGAGTGGGAGAGGGAGAAGAAAGAGTATTCTGATATTGATTTGTCAAGAACATTTACTGCCAACGATCAGCGCTTACCTGAGCCAAGTATAGAAGAAATAGAGACAGTTCTTGTTTCTATGGGGAAAATTCAAGATAAGGATATGCTCAACTGCGGTGCTTGTGGTTACGAAACTTGCAAAGCTTATGCTAGTGCAGTAGTGGAAGGTTTGGCAGAGACGGAAATGTGCTTGCCTTATGCCATTGAGAAATTGCATAAATCTAATGAGGAATTGCATCTCTCTAATAAACAACTCTCTGATACTAAGTCAGCTTTAAAACAGTCAGAAAAACTTGCAAGTATGGGGCAGTTGTCGGCAGGAATTGCTCACGAGCTAAATAACCCTTTGGGTATTATTACTTTATATAGTAGTATTCTGAAAGATGAACTGAGTGCTAAAAGTGAAATATTTGGTGATATTGAAATCATAAACGAACAAGCAGCACGCTGTAAAACAATAGTGGAAGGACTGCTTAATTTTGCCAGAAAGAATAAGGTGAATCTTAAAGAAGTAAATATTGTTGACTTTATTAAAAAAAGCTTCAAATCATTTGTAAAACCAGATAATATAGATTTGGAATTTAATTGTGAATTAGATAATACAATAGTAAGTATAGATAGCGAACAGATGATGCAAGCCATTACCAATATTGAGAAAAATGCTGTTGATGCTATGCCTAATGGTGGTAAACTTTCAGTAAATATTAAAGACAAAGGTGATGATTTTATCATTGAAATAACTGATACTGGAGAAGGAATAGCGAAGGAGAATTTGGAGAAGATATTTACTCCATTCTTCACCACCAAGTCTATGAACAAAGGTACAGGATTAGGATTGCCTCTTGTGTATGGAATTATTAAAATGCATAAAGGAAAAATAAATGTTAAATCAAATAATGACCTAAAGCAAGGCAGCTTGGGAACAACGTTCATTATTACATTACCAAAATAATTTAGAACACAGATGACACGAAATAGGCGGATGATTACGGATTTAATGCTAAAATATAGCAAAACTATTTATGTGAAGTATTGCATGCAATACATAATAACTTATTATTATTTTACATTGCAATAAATTTGAGAAATTAGTTTAATTCGTGAAAATTTGTGGATAAGTATATTGTGAGCAAAGCGAATAATAAACTTTGCGAGAGATTTTAATAACAATTAATAACTAGAAAATATGAACAACAAGAAAATAATACTAATTGCAGATGACGATCAAGATTGTCTAAATATAATTAAGTTCCATGTTGAAAAATTTGGATTTGAAACAATAATTGCGGAAAGTCAAAAAGAATGCGAGGAGATAATTGAAACAACTAAACCAGATTTGGCAATATTTGACTTAATGATGGAGAATGATGATAGTGGATTTATTTTATCATATAAGTTCAAGAAGAAATATCCTGACACACCAATTATTCTAGCTACTGCATCATCTTCAGTAAGTGGTTATATTTTCGAATTAGAGAATGAAACTGATAAAAGCTGGATGAAAGCTGATGCTTACTTGGAGAAGAATATTCGCCCAGATCAACTGCATAGAGAGATTAATAAGCTTTTGAAATTGTAGTATTGATAATGTAAAGAATAGTAAGGAATTGTAAGAAATGCTAAGGTGCTAAAATGATATTACAATTCTTTACAACGTATAAAAACCTTTTACAATAAAAAATCATGGAAAAACTAAAAATCTTAATAGTAGATGACGAAACTGGAATAAGAACAGGTATACGCCGAGGGCTTAGGAATCTAATTATTTCATTTCCTTTTCACGACGATGATTTCGAATATGAATTATTGGATGCTGAAACAGGAGAAGAAGCACTTTCAATAATTGAGAATGATGTAATAGATATTGTTTTGCTCGACAATAAACTCCCTGGAATAGAGGGAATAGAAGTTCTTGAAATAATAAAGGAACGAAAATATGATCTTGCTGTAATGATGATAACATCTTATGCATCAATAGAATTAGCGGTAAAAGCAACAAATAATGGTGCTTTCAATTTTGTTCCAAAACCATTTACAAAACAAGAACTTACTACAGCAATCGAAAGCATAACTAAACATTTATTTTTGAAGCGAATGACAAGAGAAATGAAAGCTGAAGGCAAGAAAATTCGTTTTCAGTTTCTTTCTGTTCTTTCCCATGAACTTAAATCTCCAATAAATACAATTGAAAGCTATCTGCGAATTATCAAAGATAGGCAAGCAGGAGATAAGCTTGAAGATTATGATTTGATGATTAATCGTTCTCTCGATAGAATTCAGTCAATGAGAACATTAATAATGGATATGCTTGATTTCACAAAGATAGAATCTGGAAGAAAAGCTCGAAATATTACCGAAATTGATATTACGGAAATAGCTAAAAGTTCTATTATTGCCATTGAGCCAGCTGCTAAAGAGAAAGAAGTAGAGATAATTACCAATTTCCCAAATAAACTAATTATTCAAGCTGACGCATCTGATTATGAGATAATATTCAATAATTTACTTTCAAATGCTATAAAATACAATAAGCAAAAAGGGAAAGTAATATTTACAATAGAGCAAAAAGCAAATGAACTCCATATTCAAGTTGAAGACACAGGTATTGGAATGAATGAAGAAGAGAAGTCACATCTTTTCGAAGAGTTTATGAGAGCCAAGAATGCTAAAACTAGAAATATTTCTGGAACAGGCCTTGGCCTTTCTATAATGAAAAAAATAGTTGACCTTAATAATGGAAATATTAAGGTAGATAGTAAACCTGATGTTGGCTCAAAATTTAGTCTAATCTTGAAATTGTAAGTATTAGAAGAGAGATAAGAGAGGAGTTTATAGAGCTAAACACGCTACAATGCTTGCAAAAGACAGAAAAGACAGATTTTTTGTAAAAGTAAATGCTTAAGACACGCTAGTTTCTTCAGATAATACAATACTAATAGAAAAAATTAAAAGTATGGATAGGGGAGTATTATCAATGGAAACAGACTTTAGTGATTCAGACTTTAAGGTTTCTTGGCTTAAGGCTACTAAGGTGGTTTCTCACCGTAATTTATAGGTTTACACTCAATAATCAGAAAAGGTATTATGGAACTATTTCTGTATTGTCTTATTGCCATTATATTAGTTACTCTTTCTCTTCAATCTTCTCAATAAAGTAATGACTTAGTTTCAGGCTCATATATATAAATATCGGCCAAGTTAGTAGCCATATAATCTCTGTTGTGTACATAATTTCTGTTGTTTAATTATTTGATAATGTTCTAAATTAATAATGTGCTAATAATTAATAGTTCCCCGATGTATCGAGGCAGGCTGGTTATGATTTCATAAATTATTGATATGTAGGTGATTACAAGTAGTAGTCTAATTTATATAAATTATTGTAAACCAGACCGTTGCGGCTTTGCGGCTTTGCGAGAAACAAAAAGTCAACGGAGTATTGCATGATAAACAGTTTAATAATAATTAAGTATAAAAATACTTAAAAGGACAAAATTATGAACTTTTGTTCGTTAAAAGCAAATTATTATGGGTAAAAATGCTTATTTAGAACTTATTTAGAATGATAAATTGTAATTAACTAATAATCAAGTAGGAGTAAGGCTTATTATAGTGTAAGGCAATTAATTACTTAGAATTCTTTTATTGTTTTTTTGAATAGCTATCAGCTTTATTTGGTGTGAAGATTAATAAATCTAAGTAAAAATTAAGATTTGATTTATCTCCTCTTGACAATAGCTTCTATATTTTGTAACTTGCGAAATCTAAAGAATGAAGTGATTATTAACTAGAGATACTTATCTCATAAAAAAGGAGGAAATATGTATAAATTAAGAAAGTACCATGACGATAGAGTAATGTCACTTACTTACGATAGTGATAATAATGCTTTTTCAGTAGGAATTATTGCTGATGGAGAGTTCTCATTTGGGGCTGTGGTTAATGAGCATTATAAGATTACATCTGGAAAGATTAGTTTCTGGGAAGAAGGCAATGACAAATGGAAAGAATGTAGTGTTGATGATGAATTTACTACTCATGCAGGAAAAGATTTTAAATTTAAGGCTGATGAAGTAAGTTCTTATATTTGTTATTACAAATAAAGAAGTAATAATTTGTTGCTAACAATAGCAATAAGCTTATTATAGTATTGTAAGCTTTTATTAATATATTTGCATATTAGTAAATATAATTTCAGAATAATAATATTATTTTGGGATTGTGTTTAATTTTCTTAAATACCGTTGATTATCATTTAGATGATCTATTAAAATATATTAATAACAATACAAATATTACTTATGAAGAAGTTTATTATTTTATCATTTCTGTTTATTGCTTTAGTTGGATTAGTTCAAGCTCACGATTTTAGAAAAACAGATTGGGGAATGACTAAAGAGCAGGTGAAAGGTCTTGAAACTAATAAATTATTTAAAGAAACCGATGTGTTAATAGCCTATGATGCTGTAGTTGCTGGGTATAAGTGTATTGTTTATTATAATTTTGCTTATGATAAACTTATTAGTGCTAGATATTTAGTTACTGAAAAGTATACAGATTTAAATAAATATGTAATTGAATATAATAGAGTAAAAGAAGGATTATCTGCTAAATATGGTAAGCTAATAGAAGATGAAGTTGTTTGGAAAAATGACACTTATAGAAGTGATTTCCCCAATTGGGGATTAGCTATAAGTAAAGATCAAATGCTTTTTTATTCTGCATGGCAAACTGAGAGAACAGATATTTTTTATACATTAAACGGTGAAAAAAGTGTAATTGATTTCTCCATAGAGTACTATAGTAGGGAGCTTAGTCATCTTGAAGATAGGTTGCGTTATAAACATGATCTTAAGATTTTTTCAGAAGTTGGTTTCAGAAAAAGTAAATGGGGAAACTCAAAAAACTATGTTAAGGATAAAGAAAAGGCAAAACTTATTAATGAAAATGGAAATGTACTTGCATACAGTAAGAAGATTGGTAAATTTGACGTAGTATTTACTTATAATTTTACAAAGAATAAGCTTACTACTGGAGATTATCTTATAGCTAATAAATATTCCGATAAAATAGAGTATGTATATGATTATATGCACTTACAGAAAATATTAATAAGTAAATATGGTAAACCACAAAGCGATACTATTATTTGGAAGACTGATACTTATCGTGAAGATTTTACTAAAAGAGGATTAGCTGTTAGTGAAGGACAAGTTGAAATGTATACTACTTGGGATAATAAAAATTCAATCATTACTCTTAAACTTTCAGGCTTAAGCGGTAAGATTGATTTATCAATTCTGTATCAGAGCATTAAGTATAAAGACTATAAAGCTGATTATGATAAAATAAAACTATTAGAAGATTTATAGTATTATATCTTGATTTATTCTAAGTTTCTATATTAAATATAATAAACAATGTATAAATACTTATTGTTAATAATTGGCGTATTTATTTTTTTACCTGTTTCTGCTCAAGAAGAGGATGATTATTACGACAATAATCATATACGCTATGACGATTATATTTATAGTGAGAATTTTAAATCTGTATTATTTCATGCTACAGGTTTTAAGAATTCAAAACCACTACTTGAACTTGGCTCTGGAGGAACTCTAACATTGTCTTTCGATGACCTTAATGTAGAGGCAGAAACTTACTATTATACTTTTATTCTGTGCAATGCCGATTGGACTCCTGCAGACCTTTTGCCAATGGAGTATATTGATGGTATGCACGAAGAATATTTCAATTCTAATACAGGCTCTTTTAATACTACAATTCGTTACAATTATTATAGAGTTCAGCTGCCATCTAGTAATATGCGTATTACTAAGTCGGGGAATTATCTTTTAAAGATCTATCCAGAAGGTGAACCAGATAATCCTATAATAACAAGGAGAATGTATGTTGTTGAGAATAAGGTAGAAGTAGTTTCAGAGGTTTTTATGGCGAAGTCGCCTATTTATAGAGATAAAGATCAAGAACTATATGTAAAAGTAAATCTTCAGAATTATCCAATGCCTAATATTTATGAGGATTTTACCATGGTTATTCAGCAAAATGGTAGAAAAGATAATATGATTGTGAAACACCAACCTAAAATAATGACTTCAGAATATCTTTATTTCAATCTTGCTAATGATATTCTATTTGAAGGAGGAAATGAGTTTCGAGTATTTGATATTAGAAGTCTAAAAGTGCAATCTGCTCATGTAAACCAAATTAGATACGATGAAAGTGGTTACCAAGTGGATTTGCTTACTGATGAAAGCCGATATAATAAGAATTATCTTAAATATGAAGAATTAAATGGAAGGTATTCTGTTATAGACTGGGACGACCCAATGATGAGTGATCAGATTGAAGCAGACTATGCTTTTATTAATTTTAATCTTAAAACGGATTCTGTAATTACAAATGGTGGAATATATATTATTGGACAATTAACAGACTGGAGAATAGATAATTCATCTCGAATGGCTTATAATCAGTTAACCAAAACATATACAACGTCACTATTAATGAAGCAAGGATATTATAATTATCAGTATTTGTATGTGCCAAATGGAAAAAATACTGGTCTTGTAGAGCCATTTGAAGGAAGTTATAGTGAGACGGTTAATGAATATACAATTTATGTTTATTATAAAGATCAAGGTCAGTATTGGGATAGGTTAATTGGATATCAAACATTAAATAATTATTGATAGAATGATAAGATATATTCTTTTAATTACAATGTCTTTTGTTTTCTCGATTTCAGCCTTTTCTCAAGAAGTTGGTTTTGTAAAGAAATTATTTAGAGCTAATAATCCAGATTATATATATCATTTTCCTCATAGAATAATGATTACACCAACTTTTTTTTACCGCACCAATAATTTCATGCTTACCGATGTTGATGGAGTAGGGAATGATATTGTATATAAACCTAATACTCCAATAAAAATTGGATT
>QMPB01000045.1 GCA_003648395.1 Bacteroidota bacterium | reverse complement strand
TAATTATTTTTTATTTTATTAATTAATTCTAGCCTGTGTTTTGGAAAATCAAGAATAAGAGCATTCCACGCATAATCTATTTCTGTGTCATTAAGGGGTAAATTACTGAGTTTTCGCAAGGTGTTTCTAAAGTCATTTGGTGATATTTGACCTTTTTCCATGTTTACAAACAGCATATCTTGTACTGCACGAGAGTAAAGACTCTCAAAATCGTCAATTCCTAGTTTTTTAAAAGCATTTGCAGATAGTTGAAAATCAATGTCTAATACAACAGCCCCAAGGTCAAATATTATGTTTTTAATCATAGTATAAAAATAAGATGCCAAAAGTATAATTTTTACTTGACTGTTACAGATATTTTTATACTTTTGCAGTCCAAATTTGATAGCAATCTACGGAACTATCAATAGGGCCTATAGCTCAGCTGGTTAGAGTAGTTGACTCATAATCAATTGGTCCCTGGTTCGAACCCAGGTGGGCCCACAGAATAAAAAGACAGCCTTTAGGCTGTCTTTTTAATTAAAATTTATACCTTATATACTTTTCATAGTAATTACTTAGATAAGTTCTATATTGGGGCTTGCAATCCTAGTTTAGAAAATAGAATTGTGAAACAATCACTGCTGTACAAATACTCTCGCGTTCAGTAAGTTAACCAATTATTATGACCACTCTATTTACCCTGCTTTATTTTTGTGTTCTAATGATTATTGTATTAACCTAAAGATTTTCAATTTCATAGTTATAATCATACTGCAAGTCTTCATGTAATTTACCAATAGAAGTATTAACTTTCTCAAGTTGTCGATGATAAATATTATAGAGTGCTTTACTTGATTGAAGTGGAATCTCGGAGTCTTTAATTTTCTTGCAAAAGTAAATTAGTAACTCAACTTCCGTTTGTTTTATTCCTGAATATTTTATGTGTTTATTGGTGGTACGCAATACTTTACGGATAGTCTTTTTTGCAAGATACAAACTATTTGTATTAATATTACTAAACTCATCATCAATTTGCAATTTAACTGCATTAATATATGAATTTTCATTTTCAGATTCAAACAGTAAATAAGTTAAGAGCTCTTTATTCTCTTTCTTATATTTTACAAGCTTTAATACTAATTTTTGTAAATCATCAACAGATTGTCTACTTAGTTCAGTTTTAAGCTCTTTTATGGTTGCAGTTTTCATTAAGAAATAGTTTTCTATATGTATTTATTGATTAATCAAAAGTACAACATTTGATAATATATACTACTGTTGATATCAATTAATAAGATTGGTTTAGGTAATTATTTCTTACGGATTATTTTATTATTTTTGAAATATGGAATATATTGAATTAAATTGTGTGGTAAGTCCACTTGAACTAGGGAATGAGATATTAATAGCAGAATTAGCAGAATATGATTATGAGAGTTTTAAGGAAACGGATACAGGTTTAAAAGCATATATTCAGGCACCTTTATTTGTTGAAAATCAATTAAATAATCTTTATTTTTCTCAACTTGAAGGATTTACTTTCGAATATAGTTTTAAACTTATTGAAGATGAGAATTGGAATGCTAAATGGGAGGAAAACTATCCGCCCGTGGTATTTGATAATAGAGTTGCTATAAGGGCACCTTTTCACAATAAGTTTGAGAATGTAGAATTTGATATTATTATAGAGCCAAAAATGTCGTTTGGTACAGCTCATCACGCCACTACAGCGCAAATGATTCGATATATCACTGAAATTGATATGAAAGGCTTAAGAATACTTGATATGGGTAGCGGTACTGCTGTTCTTGCTATTCTGGCTTCAATGCGTGGTGCTAAATCTATTGATGCTATTGATAATGATGAGTGGGCTTATAATAATGCAATAGAAAATGTTGCTAGAAATAATATTGAAAATATTAATGTAGAAATGGGTGATGCAGCCTTGCTTGAGGGGCGAAAGTATGATTTAATTATTGCTAATATTAATAGGAATATTCTACTCAATGATATTAGTGCATATGCAAAATGCCTTTCAAACGGAAATATATTGCTATTAAGTGGATTTTATGAAAAAGACATAGAAATACTTTCTAAAGAAGCCGAAAAATATGGTCTTATTTATCAAAGTCATACTGTTGATAGGGAATGGATTGCGGGTATTTGGAAAATGAATTAAAGATAATACAATAAGATTTAATGAAGAAATTATTATTCATACTTTTTATATTTATTTCGAGTTATTCTATTGCACAGAATAATTACGAATTCTCGGGTAGAGTTGATAAATATACCTATGAATTAAATGAGTTTCTTTCATTTAAAGCCTCCAAAGATAAGAGAAAGAAAATAGAATCTATAACTTTAAGTTTTAACAACTTTTGGGGTAGTGACACCTTGACAACTGAAAATAAAAAATCTATCATTGAGATATCTAATATGATGATTAAAAAAAGGTTTCATGCTTCGCCTACTTTCTTTTTATTTATTGATAATATATTATCTATAAAAAGAGATGAAGATAATTCAGATAATTTTGAAGACTGGATTAATTCTATAACTTACTATATTAAAAGGAAAAGAACAGGTTATTTACATACTTACTTTAAGTATTCAATTCAGTTTTTTAAGACACATAGAATCTATGTAAAAGCTAAAAAACACTGGAAACTAAGTAATGGAAAGATGTCAATTGAAAACGACAATCACAATCCAGTGTTCGTATTTAACAATGTGGATTTAATAGGTACAACAGGAAAAGACTCTTCATATATTGTTGGAACTTCAGGTAAATATTATCCTTTAAAACAACGTTGGCTTGGTTATGGTGGTAAAATATTCTGGACTAGAGTAAATCTTGATACAGCTGTTGTTTTCGCTAAGCTTAAAAAATATAAAATAGATTTAAAAACAAGTATTTGGAGAGCAGATTCTGTAGATTTTTACGATAGGAGAACCTTTGATTATGTTTTAGAAGGGAAAATTAGAGATAAATTTGGATATTCTACTCCTAATAAAAACAGTCTCTATCCATCTTTCGATTCTTATAGGCACGACTATATTATTAATGAAATATATCCTGATATTGATTTCTTTGGTGGTTATAACTTGCAAGGATTAAAGCTTATAGGAAAGGGTGAAGGTGATGTAAATGCATACTTTATTTTTAAGCATAATGGTACTAAGTTTGTTTGGGCTGGATCAAAGAACTTTGTAATTGATAAAAGTAAAATTATTTCTGAAAAAGTTAGTGTAACTATATACCTTGCGAGTGTTGATAGTGTGACAGGTGAATTAGAATTAGATTCAATATATCATCCTGGATTAAGTTTATATTATTCAAATGTTAAACGTAAACTATCTATCTATCGTAAAAAAGAGGGAATTTCTCGTACTCCTTTTCTCGATAGTTATCACAATGTGGATATGTACGTTGAAGAACTTAATTGGAAGTTGGGTGATAATTATATCGATATGAAAGCAATTCAACAACAGGGAATAGAGAGTAAAGCATATTTTGAATCTGTAAATTTGTTCTCCAAAAATAGATACGATAGGCTTCAAGGACTTGATAGAATTAATCCAGTTAGAGCTGTGTATAATTATACGGAGAAAATTGGGTTTGATGAGTTTTATGCTGATGAGTTTAGTTCATATATGAAGTTAGGTAGAGAATCAACCATTGCATTTTTGTTAAATTTAGCATCAAAAGGCTTTCTTATTTATGATATTGAATCCAATTATGTTATAGTAAAGGAAAATGTTAGAACATATATACTCGCTGAAAAAGGTGAAATAGATTATGATGTAATTAGCTTTAATTCAACCACTGATGGAAGAATACCAAATGCAAGCCTGAATCTATTAAATAATGAAATTATTTTGCAAGGTGTAAGTACTGTATTTCTTTCTGATTCACAAGATGTTAAGATTATACCAAAGAATGGTAGGGTAGTACTTAAAGAAAATAGAGATTTTACCTTTACTGGTAAAATTATGGCAGGTAGGTTCGACTTATATGCACAAGATTGCTATTTTAGTTACGATAAATTTGAGATTGATCTTCCAGATATTGATTCGTTGAGTTTTAAAGTTGAGTCTTTTGTTGCAAATGATTATGGAGAGAATCCGTTAGTAAGGGTAAAAGCTGTAATTGAGGATTTGAAAGGAAATATTTTAATTGATCATCCTAATAATAAGTCAGGTAGGGAAAGCTTTCCAGATTATCCAATTCTTAATAGTAAAACAAATTCCTATGTTTATTATGATAAGTCTAGCATATATAATAAGGTATATGATAGAGAACATTTCTTCTATCGTTTAAATTCATTTACTATTGATAGTCTTGACGATTTTAAAACAGATGGATTGCAATTTGAAGGATATTTATCTTCAGCAGGTATCTTCCCTGATATTGAAGTCCCTTTAATGGTTCAGCATGATTACTCTTTAGGTTTTAATACTACTACTGGAGATAATGGACTGGAATTATATGGTGGTCTAGGAATGTTTAATGACAGTTTAAGTTTAACTAATAATGGACTTGCAGGTAATGGTAAATTAGAATTTCTAACATCAATTAGTTATTCTAATAAGTTTGTTTTTTTTCCCGACTCTACCAATGGATTTGTTAACGACTTTGAGATTAAAGAGCAAGTTACTGGGGTAGAATATCCTCCAGTTATTGGCAGTAGTTTAGATGAACATTGGGAACCATACAATGATGTAATGAATGTTACAACTACATCTATAGATGAACCGTTGAAAATGTATGGAACAGAGGCTAAAATGGATGGCTTAATTGCTCTATCCTCAAAAGATATGAAAGGAGATGGTTTAATCAATATTAAGAATGCTGAGATGAGAGCTGAAAATTTTGTGTACTTAAATCGTTCTTATTCTGCTGATTCATGTGAGTTTGGTTTACGTACTTTTGTTGATGTTTCAGTGAAAGAGGCCGCCGAACTAGAAGCAGATGATAAGTACGCATATAAAACGGATGGTAAATTTAAAGCCAATGTTGATTTCGACCAGCGTAAAGGTGTGTTTGAATCAACAACAGGTTCTCATCAAGTAACCTTTTCTGAGAATCAGTATATCTGTTTTATGGATAAATTTACATGGTATATGGATGAAGATATCTCCGAATTTGGTAGTAGTACTAAAGCGGATCCTTTTGCTGAGGAAGAAGATGAGTTTGCAGAATTTGACGAAACAACCTCAGATGTAGGTATGAGCGGTACTCAATTTATTTCTATTCACCCTAAACAAGATTCATTAAACTTTTTTGCAGCTAGTGCTTTATATATGCAAAGAGAAAAGTTAATTCATGCCTTTGAAGTTCCTGTTCTTGAAGTAGCAGATGCATTAATAATTCCATCTTCCCATGAAGTAATAATACATGCTAAAGCAAAAATGGATGAACTTACTGATTGCGAATTATCTGTAAATAGGGTAACAAAATATCATTCACTTTATAATGGTACTTTTAAAGTCGATGGGAGGCATAATTACCATGGTAGGGCACTATATGATTATAAAGATGAAGATAAAAATATTCAGAATATTTTCTTTGATAAAATATCTGTTGACACCGCTGGTTTCACTATAGGAACTGCTAAAGTTGATAAATCTGCAAATTTTAGTCTTAGTAAGAATTTTGATTTTGAAGGTGGTGTTACTTTAGTTGGAGGTCTTAAATTTTTAAGATTTAATGGTGGTACTAGACTTAACTACGAATGTGATACTTTTGAGCGTGAGCAAGTGAGATTTGTTTCAGAAATTGATCCTATGAAAATTAGAATCCCCATAGGTGAGGAAGTAAAAAACTATCGTGGTTATAGGCTTTTTAGTGGTATAAAGGCAAGGGAGAGCAATGGTTATGTTTATTCTTCATTTCTTAGTAGTGTAGGTTCTCGCTCAGATCATGTAGTATTGCAAAGTATGGGATACCTTATGTTTGATAATATTTCACAGGAATATAGAATTGCTTCCGAGGATAAACTTGATCAGCATGAATTACCTGGCAATTATTTAAGCCTTAGTAAAAGGTCGTGCTCTGTACTTGCCGAGGGAAAGCTTGACTTAGTTTATAATACTGGTCATGTTGAAGCAGAAACTTATGGTACTGCAACCTATTTTAAAAGAAAAGATTCGTCAGTTTTTAATGTTTCCTTACCCCTTGACTTCTATTTCAACGATAAAGCAATTGAGCTTATGGCCAGTGATATTAATAGTAGATCTGATATGAGTGCCGTTGATCTAGAGAATAATACATATGTTACAATGCTTGGTAATAAACTTGGAGCTAAGAAAGCTGATGAACTTATTAGTAAGATTGTAACTAATGGCGGTGAGTATAGAAAGATACCCAAGGAACTGATTAAGACAATCTTTATTTCAGATGTCAGATTCAAATATAATAAACGCTCACGCTCATTAGTTTCAGTAGGACCAATTGGTATTGCTAGTATTGGCAAAGAGCAAATATTAAAATATGTAGAAGGTAATATTGAAATACAAAATAAGGGCTCTGTTTTTAAGCTCACAATTGCTTTAGAAGTTGGTAGCGGATATTATTACTTTCAGTTTAAGGGCAATCAAAAAGCTGGGCAAGTGCTAGCTTATTCTTCTAATAATGAATTTAATACAATTATTAAAGAGACTAAAGCTGATGATAGAAAATATAAAATTAAAGGAAAACAATCTAAATTTAATTATTATATAACAACACCAACTGCTTATAAGAAATTTAAGAGAATGCTTAAAATGAAAAAGTAGAGATAATATAAAATTAACTCTACTTTTTGGTATTGATTTTTTAATATGAGTTATGCCTTTGGAATTTTCATTAAAATATCAATTAAATAATCCCAAAACATTTCTGCTGTTTTTATGTCAATTCTTTCATCTGGAGAATGTGCTCCTCTTACTGTTGGGCCTATAGATATCATATCCATATTTGGATATTTATCACCTATTAACCCACATTCCAATCCTGCATGAATAGCGAGAACTTTAGGTTCAATATTAAACACACTAGTATAAGATGCTTTTGAAATATCGAGTATCTCACTTTTTGGATTAGGAGTCCAACCAGGATAGCCATCTGTGTGAGAAACTTTAGCTCCAATCATATTGAAATTGGCGGCAACCATATTGCAGGCATCATCTAAAGCACTACCTACAGAACTTCTTTGACTGGTTGTAAATATAATATTGTCTTTCTTGAATTTTACAGAAGCAAGGTTTGTTGATGTTTCAACAAAATTATCAATATCCTGTGACCATGCTAATACTCCATGAGGACAGGCATATATTGCTTCGCTGATTTTCTTAAAAACATCCTTTGAAATAACTTGATTCTCAACCTCTGTTTTAGTTATTGATAATTGAAGATTTGGTTCAGTTTTATGATATTCTTGCTTCAATGTCATTTCATATTCATTTACACATTGTACAAATGAATCAAAATCATCATTATTTATGAATAGAATAGCATATGCTTCTCTCGCAATTGCATTTCTTAAATTTCCACCATGAAATATGTTTAAATCAAAATCATACCTTTTGTTAAAATCATATAGTATACGGTTCAATAGCTTGTTTGCATTCCCATAACCCTTTTGAATATCATCTCCACTATGACCTCCATTTAAGCCTTTTATATCAATTCTTATTGCAGTATTATATTTAGATTCTATATAATTATACTCAAGTTCAGCGGTTGTATCTCTACCTCCAGCGCAACCAATATAGATTTCACCTTCATCTTCAGAGTCAAGATTAATTAGAATATTTCCTTTCAATAAATCAGGAGATAAGCCAAAAGCACCAGTCAATCCAGTTTCCTCATCCATTGTAAATAAGGCCTCAATAGGAGGGTGCTCTATATCATCAGAATCAAGAATAGCGAGTGATGCAGCTACTCCAATACCGTCGTCAGCACCAAGGGTAGTTCCTTTAGCTTTTACCCAGCCATCTTCTACATATGTTTGAATTGCATCTGTATTGAAATCAAATTTAATATCACTGTTTTTTTCGCAAACCATATCCATATGACTTTGTAATACAACAGTCTTATGTCCTTGCATGCTAGGAGTAGCATCTTTTCGTATAAGTACATTTCCTATATCATCTACTATGGTTTCCAAATTAGTTTTCTTACCAAAGTTAACTAGATATTCACGTATCTTTTCTTCTTTCTTTGATGGACGAGGTACTTGAGTTATCTCATGGAAGTATCTCCACATTTTTGCTGGTTGTAATTTTAGGATTTCTTCTGACATTATATTATTTTTAGTTTATTGTTTAATTCTTAATAAGAATTAAGGCAAAGCTAAAAAAAAACTGCCTTGAAATGAATCAAGACAGTTTTTTTTATTAATATTAGAAGAAAATTAATTATTCTTCTTCAAATTTGATAACTTCAACAGGACATTCCTCAGCAGCTTCTCTAATACCTGCATCAAAATCTGCAAAGTTTACACCTTCTATTACTGTTGATACATCATCAATTTCAAATACTTTTGGTGCTGCTTCTTCACAAACTCCGCACGAAATACAACCCTCTTCTACTCTTACACTTATTATTGCCATTATATATTGTTTTTTGTTTGTTCGTAAATTAATTTATTCTACAAAGATAGTTATTATTAATAATGATTTTAAATAAGTTGATAAATATTATATCTAAAGAGGTATTGGAGGTATCTTAGTGTAGTCTTTGAAAATAAAAAATATAAAAATTGTAAGGAAATATTCTCCGCCACGACAAATAAGTACATTGAACAAAAAATATATAGATATGAAACTTAAAGAAGGGCAATTAGCACCAGATTTTACAGCATTAGATGCTTACGGAAATAAAATTAAACTTTCAGATTATAAAGGAAAGAAAATAATATTAGGATTTTATAGAAATGTAGCTTGTCCATTTTGCAATAGAAGGATTCATAGCATTATGGGAAATATGGTTAGACTTAGAAATACAGGCGTGAAGTTAGTATTTATGTTTGAAAGTACGAATGAGAAATTATTGAAGAGCGTTTTTCATCAAGGGATTGTGCCTTGGCCTTTAATTGGTGATCCAGATAAAAAACTTTATACCAAATATCGAGTCGAAAACTCTAAAATGAAGATGATGCGAACAATGTTTTCTACCAATGTAATGAAAGCAATGAAAAATGCAAAAGAATATAATTTACCTGAAGATAAAGATAGCAGTATGGATTTAATTCCAGCTGATTTTTTTATTGATGAAAAATTTAGAATAGTAAAAGCTCATTATGGTAAACATCTGGACGACCATGTTTCACTCGATGAATTAAGGTCTTTCGCTGGTCTTCGTAATATAAACCGACATAGAAATTTGTAATACTAAATATGCTATTTATTAAATACAATTTTCTGACACGGCTTATAATTATTTTAATGTCTTCCTTACTTATAATTAAGAATTGTTAAATTTTAGAAACAATTATCATAATACATCTATTTTTTTATAAATTTGGACACTTCTAATTATTATCGAATAAATAGTATTTTAGATATAAATAATTAATCAGTTTTAGAATGAAGAAGTCAATAAAAGGGAATATCTTGGATATAAGAATAGATGTAATAGTTAATGCAGCAAATGTTAACTTACAAGGTGGGGGTGGAGTTGACGGAATGATTCATAAAGCAGCAGGCCCTCAGTTATTAGAAGCTTGTAAACAGATTGGGTATTGTGAAACAGGTAAAGCAGTAATTACTAAAGCTTATAATATTTCTAATACCAAATTTATTATTCATACTCCAGGTCCAGTATGGAAAGGTGGTGATAATAATGAAGCTGACTTACTAGCAAATTCATATTGGAACTCTTTGATGCTTGCCAAAGAGAATGGTTGTAAATCAATTTCTTTCCCTAATATTTCTACTGGTGTATATGGTTTCCCAAAAATAGATGCTGCTCATATTGCTCTTGAGACAGTATCTAAATTCTTAAATGAGGTTGACAATAATATGGATATAGTACTTGTATGCTATGATGCTGTAAACTATAAAATTTACCAAGAATTATGTCCTTTAATTAAATAATTCATATTTTTCCCTAATATCTTTTTATAATAGTTTTCTAATATTTTATAAGTAGCGGTATAACAGGCTACTATATTGGTGTAATTACTTAAATAATAAAATATTTCGTTACTGTAGCTATCGTAATTGCGGCTTTGCCTACCTGAATAGGCAAAGAGGCGATAGATAAAAGTTTAACGAAGTATTATTTTTATTAATTACTGCCTATCTGTCATAAAAAACATGGTTTCTGTCATGAGTTGTATTTATAATTGTGAAAAGAAGTCATAAAAAAGGCAAAGAATATTTTTTTTCATCAATGGCATAAAGATTGACTAATCCGAAAATGTTAAATTGAAATAATAACTTTAAAAGAATATAATAATGGGAAAAATAATTGGAATCGATTTAGGAACTACAAATTCATGTGTAGCCGTAATGGAAGGAAATGAGCCAGTAGTAATTCCTAATAGCGAAGGTAAAAGAACAACACCTTCAGTAATTGGATTTGTTGAGAATGGTGAACGTAAAGTGGGAGATCCTGCAAAACGACAAGCTATTACGAACCCAACAAAAACAGTTTACTCTATTAAAAGGTTTATGGGAGAAACATACGACAGAGTTTCGAAAGAAATTGCACGTATGCCTTATACTGTTGTAAAAAGCAGTAACAATACTCCTAAAGTAAAAATTGATGATAGAGAATATACTCCTCAAGAGATTTCTGCTATCACTCTTCAGAAAATGAAGAAAACAGCAGAGGATTATTTAGGTCAAGAAGTTACAGAAGCTGTTATTACAGTTCCTGCTTACTTTAGCGATTCTCAACGTCAAGCAACTAAAGAAGCTGGTATTATTGCTGGTTTAGAAGTAAAGCGTATTATCAATGAGCCTACAGCTGCAGCTTTAGCTTACGGACTTGATAAAAGTGGTAAAGATGAGAAAATTGCAGTATTTGACTTAGGTGGTGGTACATTTGATATCTCTGTACTTGAATTAGGAGATGGTGTATTTGAAGTAAAATCAACTAATGGTGATACTCACCTTGGCGGTGACGACTTTGATGATGCAATTATTCAGTGGTTAGCAGATGAGTTTAAGAAAGATGAAAACGTAGATTTACGTAAAGATCCTATGGCTCTTCAAAGACTAAAAGAAGCTGCTGAAAAAGCTAAAATTGAGCTTTCTAGCTCTGCATCAACAGAAATTAACTTGCCTTATATAATGCCAGTTGATGGTATTCCTAAGCACCTTGTAAGAACACTATCTCGAGCTAAGTTTGAGCAAATTTGTGATAAACTTATCCAAGGAGTAGTTGCACCATGTGCTGCAGCTCTTAAAGATGCGGGTTTGAACAAAAGTGATATTGATGAGGTGATTTTAGTAGGAGGTTCTACTCGTATTCCTGCTATTCAGAAAGTAGTTGAAGATTTCTTTGGAAAAGCTCCTTCTAAAGGTGTTAATCCTGATGAGGTTGTAGCCGTAGGTGCTTCTATTCAAGGTGGTGTTTTAGCTGGTGATGTTAAGGATGTATTATTACTTGATGTTACTCCTCTTTCACTAGGAATAGAGACTTTAGGTGGTGTTATGACTAAGCTTATTGATGCTAACACTACTATTCCAACTAAGAAATCAGAGACTTTCTCTACTGCTGCTGACAATCAACCAAGTGTTGAGATTCACGTATTGCAAGGAGAACGTCCAATGGCAAATCAGAATAAGAATATTGGTCGTTTCCATCTTGATGGTATTCCACCAGCACCAAGAGGAGTTCCTCAAATTGAAGTAACTTTCGATATTGACTCTAATGGTATTCTTAATGTAAGTGCTAAAGATAAAGGTACAGGAAAAGAGCAGAATATTCGTATTGAAGCTTCTTCAGGATTAAGTGATGAAGAAATTAAAAAGATGAAAGCAGAAGCAGAAGCTAATGCAGAAGCTGATAATAAAGAGAAAGAGCGTGTTGATAAAGTTAACGCTGCTGATGCTTTAATATTCCAAACTGAGAAGCAGTTGAAAGAATATGGCGATAAGCTACCAGCTGATAAGAAAGCTCCAATTGAAGAGGCTTTAACAGCTCTAAAAGAGTCACATAAGAATCAAGACCTTGATGGTATTGAAAGAGATATGGCTAAGCTTAACGAAGTATGGTCTGCTGCTAGCGAAGAGATGTATAAAGCAACTCAAGGTGCTGAAGCAGGACAAGCAGGTGCTCAGCCAGGCCCTGATGCAGGTGCTCAAGATGCTTCTGATGAAGTTCAAGATGTGGACTTTGAAGAAGTTAAAGAAGATAAATAAGCTTCTAAAACAAACTATACAAAAAAAGCCAATCGCATTATGTGATTGGCTTTTTTTTTGTTGTTAAATCTATCGTGGTATTTATAATTTGATTAATTTTAACGTTTTGTTAGAATGATTATTCTTATAACTAATCATATCCATTCTTATAATATAAACTCCATTAGTAAAATTAGAGGTGTTAATATTAATATTATGACTTGATCTAAATATCTTTTGATAAATTTGTCGTCCAGATAAATCATAAATTATTACTTCAATTTTCTTTACTATTTCTGCTTCATTTATTACTAGATTAATTTTATTATCACAAGGATTAGGAAATACTCTAATATTTGGGTTAAAAGTTTCTTTTTCATTAATTCCTACGCCAGGGGCTACAGTCCCCTTATAATAGTTTAACCCTCCAGAGAAATTGCCCACCATTATGTCAACAAATCCATCATTATTAAAATCAAAAACTAGTGGAGCAGAACGGAATTTTGAGTTTATTGCTTCAAAAATACTTCCTTCATTAGTATAACTAACAACAGAATATAAGGTATCAGAAGAATCTTCATATACAAGATTTGAATCTTGACCAAAATGTCCATTAATATTGGCTCTAATATCACGATAATAGAAAATCAGTCCCGAAGCAGAGCCAACAAACGCTTTTAAACTATCATTTTCGTCATAGAAAAAATAAGGAATAGAATAACCATTATAATAATGCCAATATGAAGTAGTTTGTATATGTCCCATAGAATCTGTTATAAAAGTAAAAATGGGATTAACAGCTGATCCAGTATTTTCATAATAACTTAAAAAACCTTTTTTTCTTCCAATAACTAAATCTAATAAAGTATCCCCATTTATATCAATAAGTTGAGGAGTAGAAAATTCACCAACATCAATATTCTGGAAATAAAATTGAGCAGCACCAAATGATATAGCTTGTCCTTGAACGGTTGTATTTTCCTTATAAATAAGTTTTCCATCATTACTACCAAGAAGCATATCCTTATCGCCGTCACCATCAATATCTCCAAAAGTAGGTTTTAACGCAACTTTCTTTAATGAAGAAAGACCTAGCCAATCTCCATCCATATATTGAAATGAAGGGATAGTAGCAGTTCCTGTATTTCTAAAATATGATAAATGTGAATTTTTAACAACCTCAAGTATAAACCAAATGGAATCCATATATGTAGAGTCAACATTTCCATAGTTTCCCATAACAATATCTAATAATCCATCACCATCAACATCAAACAGAGTAGGAGTAGAAGCATCACCAATATCAATCATTTCTTCTTGAAGAAATGAGTTTTTTACATATCTAAAATCTGGATTATTATTAGTGCTTTCATTTTCATAAAGAAGTATATTGTTTTTTGCTTTAGGTTTGTAATAAGAAGGATCAAAGGGACTTACGATTAATTCTTTAATGTTATCGTTATCAATATCAATATAATTGACTAAAGGAAATGTAATCAAATCTATAGGTTGATTGTAAAATGGGAATGCTGTGTCTTGAGAAATAATATGAGCAGAATCTCTAGTCCCTCCGTTTACTAACCCAATAAGATTAAAAAAATCAACATCACCAAGAATTAGGTCCATTAATGTATCTCCATTCAAATTTAAGCTAAGTAGTGTAGAGCCAGTATGCTTAATATTTGATTTGGATTCTGATTTTGAGCTTTTCCAATAGCAATATGAATCTAGAGTAACAGCATTAGAAGTTTCGCTTTCTGCAAATTTGCCCCAACAATTGTCTGCAACTTTAAATTCCAAACTGTCAGGTACACCGTACATCTCCATTGAATAATTTTTATAGTAAACTATATAAGTACCTAAAACCTGGAAAGTTAGGATATCCATATCTCCATCAAAATCAACATCTGAAAATGAAGGGAAATCAACAGAGGACACATAAACATTAGTTGCGAAACCAGACTCTGCCATATAATTCAGCATATATGTTATTTGAGTGAATTTAAGTTGAGTAGCAGTT
>QMPB01000044.1 GCA_003648395.1 Bacteroidota bacterium | reverse complement strand
TCACCTGGAATATATGCGTTAACTTCTTTTCCATTAGTCAAACGAACACGTGCTACTTTACGCATTGCAGAATTAGGTTTCTTTGGAGTAGTTGTGTATACACGCACACAAACACCACGTCTTTGAGGACATGAATCCAATGCTGGAGCCTTGCTCTTGTCGGTCAATTTTTTACGACCTTTTCTGATTAACTGTTGTATTGTTGGCATAATTTAAAATAAATTACTTGCTTCTATTGATTTTATGTTTATTAACTCCCCAAAAAATGGGAGTGCAAAAGTACAATTAATAACTCAACAATTAGCATTATATCAGAATATTTGATTAATCTAATATATCACACTAAGTGTCAATCTATTACAAGTGATGAAACTTGTTAACATTTAATAAAAGTATTGTAAAAATTGATAGGGAAGGTATATGATTCAGACCTAAAGAGCTTTTTTGAACTCTTTTGGAACCTATACCGTCTTCACTTATCAGGTTCCTATACAATTAATATTTTACTTTGCTATAGATGAGCTATTATTCCCATTTAAAGCGGCTGCAAATATATAAATTATTTTCTATTCACAATATGTTTTTGAAAAATATTTTGAAACATTTTATCACCTACCATAAATAACAGATAATTAAGATATTTGATTACACCTTAGTACTAAAAAAATCCAATTATTAATTTATACCGCTTAAAAAAAATAAATTGAACACCCAATAAGTTTCTTAATTAATACAAATTAATAAGTTTCGGTAAGGAGCTATTTTGAGGCTGATTGGTTTTCTAATAAATTAGGGAGGAAACTCTCTACCACTTGCTGAATTACAATATCTGGGTTTTCTCTATTTATTATATCTTCATTTAGTTTATGTTTCCACGCATCAAATATTGAAACCGATCTTCCAAAACCTTCTTGATAAAACTTTATCATAGCTCCACCAAATGATTCTCTAATAATAAGTAATTTTAAAGAATTCACTTTTGGATTTACTCTTACCACTTCATAATCCCAACCATAAGGAAATCCATTTGGCACCTCATAACCTGTTTTATTTCCTTTTTTAGCTGAAGAGGGTGTCTTTCTTTCCAAAATTACATTAATATCTTCATACTCCTCCTTCATATTTAGCATCTGTGCAATATTTCCACCTTTTAATTCTTTGGTAGTAATATTGTAATCTTCTAAATAAATATAAGGAATTTGAGGAAAATCCTTTTTTAATTCTTTCATTACTCTTTTTGTTCCAAAAAATGCCCCAAGTTCATTCCAATGATTATCTGTCTTTTTATATAGAAGATATCCGATCTGCTTCTGAGACAATACATCTTGAGTAACATCAATAAAAGGTACATTATTTTCGAACAAATACTTGGTAAGTTGAGTTCTTGGCGTATATTCATTACCTATCTTAAATCTAAGGGGAATATACTCAGGATAAATAGTAGTCTTATGAGGTAGAATAACAAAATAATACTTTATTCCTCTCTGAGCACAATAATTTCTCCTATACTCCAACTCCTCTTTAATACTTTTAAGTTGGCTTTCTGTAAAATTAGTCTTTCCTTGAAAACCCTCCATACATCTTCTAGCCATATATAACCAGCCATCGTTTCCAATAACAACTTTTTTAGGAAGTGGAGACTTATTAAATACTCTTCCCGTAAATTTACTATACTCTTTAATAATTTGGTTACGATAAGGGAAATGGTCGGTAAAATACTCATCAAACTGAGAAGGAAAGGGGTCTAATTTAGCTATTCTAAACTCTGGCATTACAGCTAACTGCCTGTTTTCAACTTCATTTTTCTCCATTTTTTCGGAAATAATAAATATAATCCCTATTGAGAAAATAATAATCAGAAAACTAACAGCCAGTATTTTATGTATTCTTTCATTCATAATATTAAAACCTAAAATAAATAAAAGGATTATACGAATCTGTTAAAAGCACTACTGATGACACTACAAACAGCAAGAGTAATAATAATACATAAATAAATACTCCTACATTATTAATAATACTGTTTTTACCAGCAAACTTATTTAGGAAGGAATGTAACCAAGGGAAGAAATTTGATGAGCCTAAAATAGCCACTACGAAAACTATAATAAATTCGAAATCAAAATAAGACTGCCATACTTTATCAGAAACATCGGAATAAAATAACTTACCTATGTAATAAAAAGCATCTCTTATATATTCAACCCTAAAGAAAACCCATCCTATTATAACAACAAATAAAGCATAAATATGTTGAAAAGGAATCCATAATTTAGACAATAATTTATCCAAACCAAGACGTTCAATAATTAGGAAAAACCCATGAAATAATCCCCAAAACAAAAAGCTCCAACTTGCACCATGCCAAAAACCAGTTAACGTAAATACTATTAATAAATTTAGATAAACTCTATTAACTGATACTCTACTTCCTCCAAGAGGAATGTATAAGTAGTCTCTAAACCATGTTGATAAAGAAATATGCCATCTACGCCAAAACTCTTTAATTGTTTTTGAAATATACGGAAAGTTAAAATTTTCAAGAAAATCGAAACCAAACATTTTTCCTAAACCTATTGCCATATCAGAATAGCCAGAAAAGTCGAAATAAATTTGAAAAGAATAAGCAATAATACCCAGCCAAGCGGTGGGAGTAGACAGATTAGAATAATCGGAAGCAAATACTTTATCAGCAACTAAGGCGAAACTGTTTGCCAGTAATACTTTTTTGGAAAGTCCAATAATAAATCTTTCCACACCCTCCCCTATTTTACTTAGTGAAAAAGTACGTTTAACAAGCTGTTTGGCAATATCGTGATATCGTACAATTGGGCCAGCTATTAATTGAGGAAATAGTGATATATACAAGGCAAGATTAACCATACTCTTTTGATAAACAACTTCTTTTCTGTATATATCAACTAGGTATGAAATTGCTTGAAAAGTAAAGAACGATATTCCAATTGGTAAAATAATATTTGGTTGATTAATTGGATCAAATTTTATTGAGGAACTAAATTTATTAATATTTTGAACAATAAAATCAGTGTATTTGAATACAACCAATATCAGTAGATTAAAGCTTACTCCAATCCCTAAAAATAATTTTGATTGATTTTTTTGAGAAATTAAATACCCAAACAAATAATTAAAGAGAATAGATATAATAAGTATTGCTGTATAACTGACACCACCCCACGCATAGAATACCATGCTAGCAATTAACAGAACTAGATTCTTAAAGCTCCCTTTTACCAAATAAAATGCAATTATAGTTATTGGCAAAAAAAGGAAAAGAAATATGGTTGAACTAAAAAGCATTTACATAATCTCTTATTATTACTTGAAAAACGTCAAAAATAAATACAATATAAATTCAAATAACATATAAATCCATATTTTTCACAAAATGTTAAACCCAAGAAAATAACATTTGATAACATTATTATAAATACCTATTACGCCTTTTTTGTGTATTTTCGCGTATTCAAAAATTTATTCTATGAGAAAAAGACTTATTCAATTACTAGTACTTATATTACCATTAGGTTTAATTGCTGCTTACAAAACATATTCAGAAGGGCAAAAAGCGAAAGAAGAGATCGTTACCGAACTAGTTGTAAGTGGATTAAAATATGCACATTACAATAATAATAAAATTGATGATGAATTTTCAAAGAAAGTATATAAAACATATATAGAGAGGCTTGATTATACCAAGAAGTTTTTATTAAGTAGTGATATTGCACAACTCAAAACATATGAGACAACAATTGATGATGAAATTCAGAATAGAAGCTCTGAATTTTTGGATTTATCAAATAGACTTATAACAAAACGAATTAAAGAAGCTGAAGCTTATTATAAAGAAATTTTAAAAGATAAATTTGATTTTACAAAAGATGAAGATATTGAGTTAGATGATTCAAAGAGTGATTTCAAAGAAAGTAAAGAATCTCTTAAAGAATCGTGGAAAAAAGCCTTAAAGTATCAAGTTCTTTTAGAATTAAATACTAAAATTGAAATTCAAGAGAAAGCAAAAGAAAAAAATGATACTTCTGTTGTCCAAAAAAGTTTTGATGAGCTTGAAGCTGATGCAAGAAAAAAAGTTGCAAAACGTAATAAGGATTATTTCCATAGGTTAAGTCAATTGGAAAGAAAAGACAGATACAATATTTTAATGAATTCGGTTTCTATGTCCTTTGATCCTCACACTAATTATTACCCACCAAAAGACAAGGAAGACTTTGATATTGCAATGAGTGGACAATTGGAAGGAATTGGAGCTACTTTACAAGAAAAAGACGGCTATATAAAAGTTGTACATATTGTGCCAGGAAGTCCTTCGTATAAACAAGGAGAACTAAAAGATGGCGACTTAATTTTGAAAGTTGCGCAGGGAGACGGAGAAGCTGTTGATGTTGTGGATATGAGATTAGACAAAGCCGTTAGACTTATTAGAGGAAAAAAAGGCACTACTGTAAAATTAACGGTTAAAAAGGTTGATGGAGATTTGGTAGTAATTCCAATTGTACGAGATATAGTAGTTATTGAAGATTCGTATGCAAAATCTGTTATTCTAAAGTCTGCTGATACAAAAAAGAGAATTGGCTATATTTTCTTACCTTCATTCTATGTAAACTTTAATGCAAGTAATGGAGGGAGAAGATGTTCTGATGATGTACGTAAGGAGGTTAAGAAATTAACAAAAGAAGGAATTGATGGACTAATTATCGACTTAAGGAATAATGGTGGTGGTTCATTACCAGATGTTGTAACTATGGCTGGATACTTTATTAAAGAAGGCCCAATTGTGCAAGTAAAACAAAAGACTGGAAATCCTCAAATATTGAAAGATACAGATTCGGATATTTATTATGATGGTCCAATGGCAGTAATGGTTAATTCTAATAGTGCTTCTGCATCAGAAATATTTGCAGCTGCATTACAAGATTATAATAGAGCAATAATTATTGGTGGTCAGCAAACATTTGGAAAAGGAACAGTACAACGATTTATTAATCTTGACGACATTGTAAATAAGCAGTTGGAAGCGTACAAACCTTTGGGAGCATTGAAACTTACATTCCAAAAATTTTACAGGATTTCAGGCGGCTCTACTCAACTTCATGGCGTGGTACCAGATATTAAACTACCTGATAGTTATATGGATATAGAATATGGAGAAAAAGAACTTGACTACCATTTACCTTATGACGAAATAGAGGTTGCAAATTTTGAATCTACTATCCAAATTAAAAATAAGAAAAACGTTATTAAGAAAAGCTATTCTAGAGTTAAAAAGAATGACAAATTCAAATTAATAAGAGAGCAAGCTTCTCTTATTAAAAAGAATAGAGAGAATACTACAATTAGTTTAAATTTAGAAGAATACAAGAAAACCCTTGCTAAAAGAAAAGAAACCAATAAGAGATTTAAAGAGATATATAGTGACACTACTCTAGTGCAGATTACTCCTTTACAAGCTGACTGGCAATTCATAGAAAAAGACTCTAATAAAGTAAAAACGGCTAAGGCTTGGCATAAAAGACTTAGTCATGATCCTTATTTGAAAGAGAGTTTGGAAGTGTTGGAAGATGTGAACTGAGGTTGAGGTTGAGGCTGAGGCTGAGGTTGAGGTTGAGGTTGAGACTGAGGTTGAGGCTGAGGCTGAGGCTGAGGTTGAGGTTGAGGTTGAGGTTGAGGTTGAGACTGAGGTTGAGGCTGAGGTTGAGGTTGAGGTTGAGAAAAAGTAAGGAACATAAAATTTAAAAATTTAACAGTTATAATGCAGTTTACAAAGGAGAATATAGAAGAGCTAAATAGTAAATTAAAAGGCAAATCAGCTTTTGAAATCATTACTTTCTTCATTAATGAATTAGGTAATGATATTACTTTTGGAACTAGTCTTGGAATTGAAGATCAAGTAATTACTCAAATGATTTTAAGCCAGACAAGTGATATTGATATTTTTACTCTTGATACAGGTAGATTATTTCCTGAGACTTATGATTTAATTGATAGAACCTCTAGGAAATATAAGCGTAATATTAAAGCTTATTCACCAAAACATACTGAGGTTGAAGAAATGGTTGAAACTAAAGGTATTAATCTTTTCTATGAATCAATCGAATTACGAAAGCACTGCTGTCAGATTAGAAAATTGAATCCGCTTAAAAGAGCACTTGAAGAAAAAAAAGCTTGGTTTACGGGTTTAAGAAAAAGCCAAAGCATTACTCGTATTGATATGCAAATAGTTGAGTGGGATGAGAATAGCAGTATGTTGAAAATAAACCCACTAATTGATTGGTCAGAGCAACAAGTATGGGATTATATAAAAGCTAAGAAGATTCCTTATAATCCATTACACGACAAAGGATATCCAAGTATTGGTTGTCAGCCTTGCACAAGAGCAATTGAAAAAGATGAAGATATTAGAGCCGGTAGATGGTGGTGGGAGAATCCTGATACTAAGGAATGTGGTTTACATGCCAAATAGTGGCTATATGAAACGCCAATCTTTTCATTTAATTGGATTTCCTTGAAAATCAAATAAATCACCTATTATCCAAATCCTTTTCTTTCTTTTTGAATTTTCCTTCTTTCCATGCCTTAAAGAATTGTGCCCAGGCAAAAGGGTTTAACCAATTATTTGGCATATATTGACCATTCCAATAAGCCTTATCCGATGTCATTTGCATTTGATTTCTATAATTCATTGAGCCATCCATAGGAAGAGCTTCAGCTCTCTCTCTCATTTCTTCTATGGCAAGATTTCTCATCGCTCTATCATAATCATTATCTGGTACACGATGCTGAATAATTGCATATTCCAAAGCCTCCACAGTAGTCCAAGGATATATTACAGATTCTGTCAGAAGCATAGTGTCGTTTTGCATCATTTGAAATAGCGAATACCTAGATGACTCCAATGTATCAGAAATATAAAATCTAGATGATTTATAACCAACAGAGCTAAAGACTATTGTATCGCCTTTGTGTGCTACAAAAGAGAAAAAGCCATAGAAATCGCTAACTGCCCCTGATGAACTTCCTGCAATTCTAATATTTACGAATGGAACTGGTTTAAGACTATCACCAGTAATTACTACACCAGAAAACTGAATGACGTTATTATTAATTCTCTGCTGAGCTTTTAAACCAAAAAAGCCTAACAAAAGTAAAAAAACATATATATATCTAAAGTTTAACACAGGGTAGTAACTCTTAATGACTAATAATATTATCTGATTAACACTATTTATTAATAATAGTTATTTCAGACCTTCTATTCTTTTTACGTCCATCTTCAGTATCATTAGTAGCTATTGGCTTATCATAACCATATCCTTTAGCAATAAGCCTTTTAGAGTTAACGCCATTTTTCACCAAATAATTCACTACAGACTTTGCTCTCTTCAATGATAAGCTCTTATTATATACCTCTCCACCAATATTATCAGTGTGTCCGCTTACTTCAATCTCTAATGATGGATATTTTTGCATCAATTTAAGAATCCTTTGAAGTTCTACTTTCGACTCCTTACTTAAACCTACCTTTTTATATTCAAAGAAAATATTATTAAGAGCAATACCCTTTCCTATTTCAATTCTTTGAAGTTTAATATTTCTAACCACCTCATGATAAGATTCAAACTCCGGGATTACAAAATTATCAGAATAGAATAAGTAGCCGTCGGTACTAACTGCAATACCATAATTATGACCTGAAGGCAAAGAGATTAAATATTTACCTGTTACACTATTAGAATGGAAAGAAGCTAAGACTTCACCAGCCTCATTGTCAATAAGTTCAACACTTGCCTCAATTGGTTGTTGAGTTATTTCATCACTTACAATACCTTTAAGAAGTGTCAACTGACTTTTCTTTAAGCTAATTGAACTTTCAATATCAGCATTCTGAAATCCCTTAGCGTTAGAAGCAATAAGAGGATCTTCGCCAGAATAAACAGGTTCTTTCTTAGGTCCAAGAAATGTTATTTTATATATATCTTGGTCACCAAGACCTTCTACCCTATTGCTCGAATAATATGCATTCCGACCTGAAGCGCCAATACTGAAGAAAACATCTGGGTCTGGAGAATTAATAGGATAGCCAATATTCTCAGGGACAGACCATTTTCCATTATTCAATTCTGCTCTATAAATATCAAATCCTCCCATTCCATTATGACCTTCGGAACTAAAGTATATTGTTTTACCATCGGCATAAGCAAAAACAGCAATATCATCATACTTAGTATTAATAACATTTCCAAGATTATGAACTTCACCCCAATTACCATTTTCATCACGGTCAGAATAATAAATATCCTTTCCGCCATAACCACCTTCTCTATCACTTACAAAAAACAAGCGTTTGCCATTATAAGAAAATGAAGCAGATGATTCTTGAAATTCAGAATTTATTGGAGTAGGAAAAGGCATTGGTTCTGTCCACTTTTCACCTCTTTGTTTACTCCAATATATATCTCCATTATTATCATCACGATATATTAATAGTGTCTGACCATCGGGAGCAATACCAACTGCTGCATCATGCAACGATGTATTAATAGGTTTTCCAATATTCTTTGAGATATTCCATTTATCATCATTTTTATTACTCCAATATGTATCTTCAAAAAACATCATATCATCTTCACTTCTATTCCCTCCAGTAGTTGTTGGACGTCGCGAAGAATAAAATATTACACTTTCATCAATATTAACAACAGCACCATAGTCTGGATATTCGCTATTAATATTTGGTCCAAGATTATCAATAATAACTCTAACAGGTTTTTTAATTAGCTCTTTTCCATTTTTACATTCTTCAATATATCTATCAATATGGTCATTCATAAGAACAGACTCATCTGGAGGTAAGTGATCTCTATATATTTTATAAGCAGCAATTGCTTTATCAAACTGTAAATTAATATGATAAGCTTTAGCCAAATACAATTTATAATCGACATCTACATTAGGGTCAAGTTGTATTGCTTTATTTAAAAATCTTAGGCTTTCGGATGCTGGTTTAGCTTCAATATAGCATAATCCAATTTTAAAATTTAGCTCTGCATTATCAGGATTTAGTTTATTAGCTTTTAGATAATATCCTAAAGCCAACTCAATATTAGAACCTCCTAAATCAAAATAATAATCACCATCTTCAATGTTTTGAATAGCTTTCTTATATGTAGCCTTATCTGGAAAATTAGATTTTACAAACTCAACATTTGTTTGAGAGAAACCTAAAACAACTATAAAAATCAAAGAGACTACTAAACCTAATTTATTCATATTATTTTGCTATTACTTTAAACTCAGTTCGTCTATTTTGTTGGCGACCTTCTTTTGTTTTATTTGAAGCTATCGGCTGTTCAAAACCATAACCTTTATACACCATACGGTCTATTGCTACTCCATTTTTCACTAAGAAGTCAACCACTGCCTTTGCACGTCTCTTACTTAATGCTTTATTGCTTGAAGCTCTACCTACATTATCCGTATGACCAGAAACCTCAATTTTCAATTTAGGAATATCATTCATTAACTTTAACAGATTCTGTAATTCTGTTTCTGAAGACTTTGTCAATTTAGCCTTACCAGAGGCAAAGAAAATATTTTTAAGAATAACTTTACTCCCTACGCTAATTCTTTGCAGCTGAATATCTTTAACAATTTCTTTATAGCCTTTTACTTTACCTATTTTAACATTATCAGAATAAAACAGGCAATTTTCTGCTTTAACAGCAATACCATAATTTTTCCCAGCAGGTAAAGAAACTAAATAGCTTCCCGTTTGCTCATTAGAATTAAAGGTAGCAACAACTTTATTAGTTGAGTTATCCGTAAGTTCAATACTTGCATAAATTGGTTCTTTAGTATTTTTATCAGTGATGATACCTTTTAATACTGTTAAATTAAGTTTTTGGATATTAACCGCCTTTTCGAAAGGAGGTAATAATTCACCATATTTATAAACAGCTATATCTAAACCATCTAAATCATCAAATACTTGTTTTACTTCATTCATAAATGTCAGCATAAAAATATCATGTTTATTCGCCTCATCAAGCATTGAAGCAAAATATGCTCTTTTACCATCATTAGATATGCTATTAATTACATCATCATTAGGAGTATTTATTGGATAACCTAGATTAACTGCATCACTCCAAGCACTATCTTTATATGTGATTTTAAAGATATCAAGACCACCCATTGAATTATGCCCACTTGATGTAAAATAAAATGTTTCGCCATCGGGGAGAGCAATAAAACTAGTTTCATCATAAGCGGTATTAATCTTTCTCATCATATTTTGAGCTTTACCCCAATTTCCTTTTTCGTCGATTAGACTAACATAAATATCCTGACCTCCATAACCACCTTCTCTATCACTCGAAATATATAGTTTCAAGTTGTCGTAGGAAAAACTTGCAGAAGATTCGTGTTCACTAGAGTTAATATTCTTGCCCAAAGATTTTGGACTCGTCCATTTACCTTTTTGCTTTTTGCTTAAATATAAATCACCATTGCCAGAACTTTTGTAAACAATTAAGCTATTACCATCGGCAGATAAACCTGCGCATGCACTATGTCCGCTTCCACTAATTGGTTTACCTATAGAACTCGCTTTTACCCAATTGCCAGAGCTATCTTTCTTTGATATATATATTTCTTCAAAAAACGCACCATCCTGATCTCTATTGCTTTTATTTTCGTTAGGCCTACGAGTTGTAAAAATTAAAGTACTATCATCAGCACTAATTAATGGGGCATAATCAACATATTTTGAGTTAATATTATCTCCTAAACTATCCACAAATGCTAAAACTGGCGTTGCAACCATTTCCTTTGCAAAATTACATTCCTTCAATTTCTTTTGAATATCTTTATCCATTTTTGCTAAATCATCTGGCGACAATGTTCTTCTATATTCGCCAAAATAAGTAATAGCACTATCAAATTGATAATTAAGATGTTGCAATCTAGCATAATAATATAACGACTTTTTAAGTCGAAGACTATCTTTATGCACTAACTTAAAAAAATATTTTTCAGATTTTTTATATTCCTTAAGTTTAAAATATGAATAGCCAATGTTATAATATAACTTCTCTGTTTTAGCACCCATATTTTTAGCCTTAAGATAAAATACTAATGCTTTATCGTATCTCTTTACATCAGAATTAAAAATCTTATCGCCAGCACTAATAAGTTTAGCTTTTGCTTTATCAGCATCACTTAACTTTTCTTTTTTCTCCTTTTTAACTTTCTCCTTTTTAACTTTCTCCTTCTTAACTTTCTCCTTCTCCTTTTTTGACTTATCGTCTTTCTTCTTCTCTTTGTTCTCCTTAGAATCTGGCTTAGTAGTAGTTATAGATTCTGGCTTAGATTGAGCCATAATACTTCCACTAAATATAAATGAGAATACTAATAAGATAAATAAAATAAAATGTATTTTTCGTATCATCTTGAATTTCTTTTCTATTTCAATAATTATTTACATTGAGCATTTAAATAGTTTCCTGCTGCGGAAACACCAAGCTCATCAGCTTTTGACCAATCTTTACATGCTCCTTCGCTATCACGTAACATTTCTTTACAAATACCTCTATTTAAAAAACCATAGCCATAATTAGGGTTAAGGTTAATAGCTTTATTATAATCACCTATTGCTTGCTCATATTCTTTATTCTTAAATTTAAGATTTCCTCTATTACCATATGCAATTGCGTATTTTGGATTTACTCTAATTGCATTATCAAAGTCCTCTTTTGCATTATCAAACTGCCCTAACTCCTTAAAAACAATCCCACGATTATTATAAGCAACATAATATATTGTATCCAAAGCTATAGCCGAAGAATAATCTGTAATTGCACCTTGATAATCTTTCAGAAGCTTCTTAACCGACCCCATATTATTAAATGCAATTGCCATTTTAGGATTCAATTGAATTGCCTTTCTATAATCTGTCAAAGCATCTTGGTATTTCTCCGTCATTCTGTAGCAGCTGCCTCTATCATGGTAAGCAAATGCATAATCTTGTTTTTTTGAAATAGCTTTAGAATAAGCAGATATTGCCTTATCATATTTTTTCATTTCAAAATTAACACAACCATTATAATAGTACGATTCAGCGACATATTCTAAATTGGTAGAGTCAATATTTATTGCTTCATTAAAATCTCTCAATGCTCCTTTATACTCTTTATACTTATATTTCGAAATCCCTCTAGCAAGATAATATTTTGATGTCTGTGTCAATATTATAGCATAGTTATAATCTTGAATAGCTCCAACATAATTATCCAATTCAAATTTTGCTGTAGCTCTATTATAAAAAGCTTCTGGAAACTTTGTTTTTATCTTTATTGCTTCATCAAATAAGGCAATAGATTCCTGATACTTATTACTCTGAAGCATAATTACTCCTTGGTTATATTTCTTTTCTGCTTCTTGTTTATCCTTTTTAGTTAACACCTTAATAGTATCTTGTAATACATTAGTATTAATTTGGGATTTTACATTTTTGATAAGAAATGTATTTGAAATAAATACAATAATAAGAAGTAAAAATATTTTATTCATGGTGAACATTTTTAAAATCGGTTTAAGCAACAAATTTACATAAATAAAGCTAAACACCCTCTAAATTTTTTCAATCATAATTTTACTACCAAAAAAACAACTACATTTGTACATCGATAGTTAAAATACTCATCCAATGAAAAAATATATACTAATAATTTCATTTTGGCTAGCTTCTGTAAGCCTTATTGCACAAAGCCAAACTACAACAAGAAAGTTCCCTATTGATTCAAGCTCTTTCGAAAGATTAACAGCTCAATTAATAAAGCCGAAAGAAGCTGAAACCAAGAAAGCTCCATTCTCTACACATACCTATATAGTTCTGACTCAAATTAATGATAATAATAAAAATAGCTTTTTTAATTATAATGAAAAAGGAAATATTATTGAAGAAACTATAGTTTACTCTAATGAAGTCAATCATAAATATCATGCAAACTATACATATAATAATTCCAATAAAATAGAAAAAATAGAAACTGCATATTCTTTTGATACTTTAAGTGGAACATGGAATATGGAAAGCAAAGTTATTTTTCAATATGATGCTAATGACCAATTAATAAAATCTGAATGGTGGTTCTGGAATAACACTCAACATACATGGGGAAATGCTTATGGCAAATTTCTATACTATTATAATCAAAATAATCAAATCATTAAGAAACTGTTAATGTTCAATACTACAGGAACTTATAAAGCAGATTCTAAATACTTATACTCCTATAATGCCTCAGGAAGACTGATTTCAGACAAATATTATTTTTATACTAATAATATATGGGAGCTTAATAAAGATAAACAATGGCAAATAAATCAATTAAACTTAATTGAGTATATAACATATTATGAATATCAAAGTGGGGCTAATACACTAATACGTGCATACAGAACTATATACCTAAGAGATAGTGCAAATTATTTGCTTGAAATTAGAGATTTTCCATTCAATACAAATACTAATACATTTGATACAATATATACTATGAGAGCTACATATAACTCATTTGGCACAATAGATACAATGTATTCATGGTCAGAAGGAGAGGTTAGATTATTAAGAATTTATTCTTATGATTACTTAGGCAATTTAATAAGTAAAGTAATGCTTGAACGATATTTTGGTAACTATAGACTAGTTGAGAAAAAAGACTATACTTATAATTACTCCTATCCCATTGATGACGTATGGTTTCCTCAACAATATATGTTTAATAGTAACAACATGGAACTTGAAAATAATAAATACATGCAAATTAAAATGGATGAATTTTATCAATGTTTTTGCACCTATCCGCCAGATATTAGCACTAATACAGAAAATTACTATTATACTCAAATGAGTTTTGTTGGAATTAAAGATTTTTCAAATAATGAATTAAAAATATATCCTAATCCTGCTAACAATTATTTATTTTTTGATAATGTTTCACAAGGTAAAACTTATAAAATAACAGTTTATGACATTCAAGGAAGAGAAGTAATTAAAGAGTCTCTACTAAATAATCAAGCTATCAATCTTACTACATTAAAAAATGGGCTTTACATTTATAAGGTTTATTGCAATAATTATGTTTCTAGTGGTAAGTTTATAGTTCAACATTAGAGACTAATTTAAAAACCATAACGTAAAGTACTAAAAAAACAAAAAAGACAGCAGACAAAATACTTTATAACCATCTGATTTTCAGTAATATTCTTATCAGTCTTTGGATCTACAATAGATAAATATTATATCAACCTAGAATTAATAGAATTATTCCTATTTTTGTTCGTTTAGTTTTCAGCACACATTTTTATATCAATTTACTCAAGAATAATGACTGTAAAAGCAATAGAAAGCATCTTTAATAAATTCAATAAGAAGAATGTATTAATAATAGGAGACGTAATGGTTGATGCCTACTTATTTGGCACTGTTGATAGAATTTCACCAGAAGCGCCAGTGCCAGTTGTTTCTGTTACAGGCAGAAATAGCAGAATGGGTGGTGCAGCAAATGTTGCATT
>QMPB01000043.1 GCA_003648395.1 Bacteroidota bacterium | reverse complement strand
TGGAACTTATATTCACTCTCTTTTAATTTATTTGTCCAGTTTATACGATCTGTAATATCTTCAAACATGCTCATAATGGCATTCTCCTCATTGTACTGAATAGGGGAGCTTACTAGTTCAATAACACGTTCTTCACCTTTATTATTATAAAAAATATTCTGAGATTTAGGTAGGGGTAGATTTGTTTTTATCAGCTTCATCAGTCTAGCAGCTATGTTTTCTTTATTACTAGAATGTATAAAGTCAAAAATATTAATACCGATAAAGTACTTCTTCTCAGCTTTGTGTTCACTACCTTTATTCATAAAGTTCAAGGCTGCAGGGTTTATTTCAATAATCCTAGAATTTTTATGTATAACAATAGGTAGTGGTGTAATTTCAAAAATTCGCTTATAATTATTGTTTGTGTCTTTTAATCTAGTTTCAATTTTTTTAAGTTTTGTAATATCTTCTGCAGTTTTAATATATCCTACTTTTTCACCATTTTCATCATAAAATGGTGAGATTTCTGCTCTTTCCCAATATGTGGTACCATTTTTTGTTTTATTATTAAATTCCCCTTTCCAAGTTTTGTTTTTATTTAGATTTGACCATAGTTTAGTGAAAGTGTCAGATTTTAGTAAACCAGAATTTAAAATGTGAGGCACCTCACCTAAAGATTCAGTATACGAATACCCCGTGATATTCGTAAATTGCTTATTTACATAAACTATCCTATTATCGAGATTAGTTATAACTATAATTGATGTACTATGTTCAATTGCTTGATTAAGTATATTTAATTCTTTGTTAATTTTATGTGTTTGGCTAATATCTTGAGTATGTGTTATTATCTTTACTATATTCCCTGATGAATCTTTAATAGCTTTTGCAATTCTATTTGCTTTTATAATTTCACCTTTGCTATTAACAAGGTCCATACAAACATCAATACCGCCACTTTCTAGGAATTTCGTAAAGTTTTCCTTGAATTTTTTTTGTAGGTTCTTACTAATAAATGTGGATATGTGTTTGCCAATAATATCTTCTTTACTATAGCCTAACATTATACACTCCTTGGTATTCACATTATTAATATAACCATCTTTATCAAGGATACTTATTCCAACTGGAGCTTTCTCAAATATAGTTGTATATGTATTATTAAAACTACTGTTATTATTTGATGCGCTATTATTAATCCTACTAATTTCATCAGAAATGCTATCAGAGATATTGCTGACTATCTCATTATGTAATTCACTATTATCAAATGCTATTTCTATATTTAGTACAATTATACCATAGACATCTGTATTGTCTATAATAGATTTGGCAATTGTAGGAGTATTGGTTTTAATACAATGATTATTTTTTCTAATTATATCGATAGATTTATCAATACTATTATTGTTTAAAATGTTTCTGTAGCAATTATTAATTCCTTGTTTATCCTTATTAGTAATTTCACTATTGCCACAAAACATTGTATTACTATTTTTTATATATACAAATGCATTGCTATAATACTTACAACGGTCAATTAATAGACAAGCTTTATTAAATAAATTTTCTAGATTATTTTCTTTCGATAGTTCTTTTCTAAATAGTAAATTGAATCTGAGCAATTGAATTTCAATATTGTTATTTTTCATATAATTGTTAGTATCAATAATATATATATATACATAAATAGATATTGTCAAAATCGTATAAAGTATTATGTATTTGAGCTTACCTTAATTTAATTTTAGTTATAATTTTATTTAGGTTCAAAGATAGGAATATTTTTGGAGTTTTAGCTAATTAAAAATTAATTTATTATTTATGTTTAATATTTTGTAGTTTTGTTTGATAATTCTAAAATGTTTATCATGTTAAAAAAAATATTGAGTTTATTTATTATTATAGCTTTAGTGAGCTCTTGTTCTTCGTATAATGTAGTTCATGTTAAAGAAGATAATAAGCCAGAAAACTCAGAGGGTTTTTATTATTCATTGCCTCGCAATGTTGTAACCATTGATATTACAGTTGAAGAAGTAGTTAGAATTGCTGGTCCCTATGCCGAATATGCATCAAAATATCTGGGGATTAAAGATGCAGTATTAAATAGTACACGTTTTTTCGAATTGTCAGATATTAAGATGAACACTTATTCTGAACCAGATCCTGAGCAGTATTATTTTGTAGATATAAGCAATTATAATGGTTATAAAGCGCAATCAATTATGATAGGAATGAGCCAAGCAGGCTTAATACAAGACCTAAATGATAATAGTGATAGACAAGTAGAAAAAGAAAAACTAGAAAAGGAAGAGGATAATGATATTGATTATTCTAAGACTTTTAAATATTTTGCTGATGCAAACCTAGTGGAGAAAATTGACACTGTTGTTGAGCAGGTTATTATGGATACTGTAACAGTTGAGCGAATGCATCTTAAAAGAAGTTTTGTGGAAAAATCGTACGAGCAAAAAGCAAAAGAAGCTTCAGAATTATTAATGAAAATTAAGGAGCAAAGATTTGATATTATCACAGGAGCTCAAGAGGTTGCTTATTCAGGAGCCACAGTAACATATATGGCAGATGAATTGTCTAAAATGGAACAGGAATATATGAAATTATTTACAGGAGTAATTCAAAGAAATACTTTTCATTATAGGTATTCCTATAAGCCTGAGTCTCACGTGTATTCAGCTTCTATTCCGTTATTCAAGTTTACGCAGCAAGAAGGGATAATAACTGATAAATCTAAGGCTGGCTCAATGGTTTATATCCATATAGATAGATCAAGAACTACTACTACTCTAGAGAAGTTTATTAATGATACTGAAGGCGATAAAGATACGGATAAGGGTTTTTATTATAGAATACCCGAAAGTGCTAAATTCACTATTAAGGAAGGTGAAGAATTAAAAGCTGAAGCTAGTTTTTTAATAAGCCAGTTTGGCGTGGTGACAAATCTTCCGGCTAAGAATACAAAAGTTCAATTTTATCCTAATAGTGGTGCAATAAGAAGATTGGAAATTAAGTAATACAAGAAAAATATCAATCATATTACAGTTTAATAAATAGTAAATACTTATAAATAAATTAAACGAAATATCTATATTTGCTAAAATTAATAATCAATTATACATAAAAGATATGAATTCAAGAACAGAACATGATTTTGTAGGCGAGATGAAAATTCCTAACGATAAGTATTATGGAATTCAAACTATGCGAGCCATGGATAATTTCTATATAACTGGTACTCCGTTGAATACAGAGCCATTTATGGTTAAAGGATTAGCCTATGTGAAGAAAGCTGCGGCTATGGCTAATGCTGATTTAGGTATTTTTGAGAGAGAGATTGCTGATGCAATTTGTTTTGCTTGTGATGAAATTCTTGATGGTAAATATCATGATCAATTTCTTACAGATTTAATTCAAGGGGGAGCAGGAACTTCGGTAAATATGAATGCCAATGAGGTAATTGCTAATGTTGCTCTTGAGAAAATGGGTCATAAAAAAGGCGAATATGAATATTGCCATCCTAATAATCATGTGAACTGTAGTCAATCTACTAATGATGCATATCCAACAGCTTTTCGCATAGCTTTGCTTAAGCGTCTTAGTATTTATAAGTCGTCATTAGCTGGTTTGAGTAGTGCTTTCCGTAGAAAAGGTGTTGAGTTCTCAAATGTTCTTAAGATGGGACGTACACAGTTGCAAGATGCTGTACCTATGAGTTTGGGTTCTGAATTTAATGGTTGGGCAAATACTGTTGCAGAGGAGTTAGGACGTATTGATAGTGCCAAAAACCTTATTAGAGAGATTAATATGGGTGCTACAGCAATTGGCACTAGGGTTAATGCTCCAGAAGAATACCCTGATTTGGTAACTAAATACTTAGTGAAATTTTCTGGATCACCATTATTTTTAGCAGAAGATTTAATTGAAGCTACTTCTGATACGGGTGCTTATGTTCAATTATCGGGTGTATTGAAACGTACAGCTGTCAAGCTTTCAAAAATTGCTAATGACTTACGTTTACTTTCTTCAGGCCCTCGTGCTGGTTTCAATGAAATAAACCTTCCTAGAATGCAGCCAGGTTCTTCAATTATGCCTGGTAAGGTTAACCCAGTTATTCCTGAGGTAGTAAATCAGGTAGCATTTTATGTTATTGGTGCCGATACAACTATTACAATGGCTGCTGAGGCAGGTCAGTTGCAATTAAATGTTATGGAGCCTGTAATTGCTTATAGTCTTTTCAATTCTATTATTTTCTTATCAAGAGCTTGCGATACTCTTCGTAAAAAAGCTGTTGATGGTATTACTGCTAACCCAGAGTATACTGAGAATATGGTTATGAATAGTGTGGCTATTGTTACACTTTTGAATCCAATAATTGGTTATGAGGAGTCTTCAAGTATTGCTAAGGAAGCCCTAGATACAAAGAAATCTATCCATGATATTGCAGTTAAAGAACGTAAAGTTGTTACTCAAGAAAAATGGGATGAGCTTTTTAGCTTTGAAAATTTGATTAATCCTACTTTTATTAGAAAGTAGAGAATATATAAATTTTTTATTTTGGGATGATTATTATGGTATATGCTTTAATAATCATCCTTTTTTTATGCATTTTTATTAAATCAATGATTTATACAAATCAATTGTAAGTATAAAAAAATTACTTTTGCAAAATATAAAATATGCGATATGAATAAAGTAAAAGTTGTATTAAACTCAGGTAAAGATGAAGCCGTTATTCGTCAACATCCATGGATTTTTTCGGGAGCAATAAAGAAAAAATATGGAGAAACTAACGAAGGTGATATTATAGATGTTTATAATAATAAAGATAGGTTTCTAGGGCAAGGCCATTGGCAAGATGGCTCCATTGCTGTGCGTATGCTTAGCTTTACCGATGAGGAGATTAATTACGATTTTTGGAAAAAGAGAATTACTGCTGCATATAATATGCGCAACTCCATTGGCTTGATTGATAATGCTGAAACAAATATTTATCGTTTGGTATTTGCCGAAGGTGATAATTTACCAGGTTTAGTAATCGATTTTTATGCAGGAGCAGCAATTGTGCAAACGCATTCAATAGGAATGTATTTATTGCGATTCGATGTTGCCAAAATTTTGCAAGAAATTTATGGTGATAAAATTCATACTATTTATGCTAAGTCCAAAGAAAGCTTACCAAAGAGTACTGCTTTTGATATTGAAAACGAATTTCTTTTGGGAGATATGGAATCAATAGTTGCGCTTGAAAATGGTAATAAATTTGAAGTTAATTGGGTAAGCGGACAAAAAACAGGCTTTTTTATTGATCAAAGATATAACCGCGAGCTTGTAGGAGAATATTCTAAAGGTCGTAAAGTATTAAATACTTTTTGCTATACAGGTGGGTTCTCTATATACGCTCTTCAGCAGGGTGCTTCTCTAGTACATTCGGTAGATAGCTCTGCTAAGGCCATTGCCCTAACCAACGATAATGTTGTGCTTAATGGCTACGGTAAAGACAAACATGATGCTTTTGCAATAGATACAATGGACTTTATGAAAGATATGCCTGAGCAATATGAACTTATTATTCTTGATCCTCCGGCTTATGCTAAACATAAAAAAGTGCGTCATAAAGCAGTGCAGGGTTATAAGCGTCTTAATGCTACTGCTTTTAAGAATATGGCTCCGGGAGGGATTTTATTTACCTTCTCATGCTCTCAAGTAGTAAGCCGAAAGTTATTTGAAGATACTGTACTTGCCGCAGCCATTCATAGTGGTCGAAAAGTTAAAATTCTTCATCACCTTTCGCAACCAGCTGATCATCCTCAAAATATTTATCACGCAGAAGGAGAGTATCTTAAAGGCTTGGTTCTTTATGTTGAGTAATCAAGTTATTTAAGAATATCGATTATTGAATGGTGATTTCATAGATGTATGCTAATCGCTAATCCAATATCCGTTAATTAATATTTTCATTATTTAGTTCTCGCTTTTATTTATAAAATGCATAACTTTGGGTTTTATCTCATAAATCTAATTATGCAATTAATAATAGGAGTTTTAAGTATCTTAGTTTTCATTTCAGCAGTTTTATCTATTTATTTTAGGCAGACTAAAAAAGCTAAATACTTTGCTATTTTTAAACCGACCACTACAATTCTAATAATTAGTATAGCATCCATTATTTATTATTATAATGGTTCGCAGTATTCTTTAGTAATTATTATTGGTTTGTTTGCTTCATTAATTGGTGATATATTTCTTATTAGCGAAAAACACTTCCTACAAGGCCTCTCATCTTTTCTAATTGCTCATATTGCTTTTACATTTGCTTTTATAAATATATTCGGATTTCAGTGGAATTTCATAGCACTTATAGCTTTGTTGATTATCGGAATTGTATATTATAAGTTCTTATTCAGGTATTTAAGAAATTTTAAAATCCCTGTCGCAGTTTATATATTGGTAATATTAATAATGAATTGGCAAGCAATAGGCTTAATGCAGATGGAGTTTTTGCCTGCATATATTGCTTTAGGGATAGGTTCATTATTGTTTTCATTCTCTGATGCAGTAATATCTTATAATAAGTTTGTAAAGGAATTTAGAATAGCAGAAATACTTATTCTATCAACATATTGGATAGCAATTTATATATTTGCCATAGTTAGCTTCTTTTTATAAAATGGGTAGAAGAATAAGTGTAAAATAGACTGTAAAAAACAATAAATGAAAATATTACATACATCAGATTGGCACCTCGGACACCGTTTGCATGAGCATTCGCAGCAAGAGGAACAGGAGCTTTTTCTTGAATGGATTACCGATACTATATCGAAACGAAACATCGATATATTAATAGTATCAGGAGATATTTTTGATGTAAGTGTACCTTCTACTCAAAGCCAGAAGATGTACTATAATTTTCTAATAAATATTCATAAAACAAATTGTAAGCATATTGTTATTACAGCAGGAAATCATGATGGACCAGGAACTATTGATGCGCCTAAGGAGCTGCTTAGTGCTTTGTCAATTGATGTGGTTGGAAAAGCTAGTAGCGATTATTCAAAAGAGGTTTTTGAATATTCTGTTAATGGCGAAACTGTGATTATTGCAGCAGTTCCATATCTTAGGGATCAGGATATAAGACGTGCTGTGGCTGGTGAAGATTTTGATGAAATAAATGAACGATATCGTAAAGCACTGATGAATCATTATATGGGTGCTGCGAAATACTGTAAATCGATAAATGAAGGAAATCACCCACAGATAGCAATGGGACATTTATTTGCCATTGGTGGAAAACCATCTGATAGTGAGCAAAATATATATGTTGGTAGTCTTGGTGATATTGCTGCAGAGGATTTTCCTAATGAATTTGATTATATAGCGCTAGGACATTTGCACCGTCCTCAAATGGTGAATAAAAATCCTAGAATACGATATTCTGGTTCACCAATAATACTGAGTTTTAGTGAACTGAATTATAGTAAGAAAGTGTACGAAATTGAAATTAGGAATAATGATATTTCTAATATTGATGAAATAGATATTCCTCGATTTAGAGAAATAATTAGAGTAGAAGGCGACTTGCAGAAATGCCTATTTGATTTAATGGAAATTGCTAATAGCCATTATTCATTAACTCCTTGGGTGGATGTTGTGCTCGATAATAGTGCAAATAATACTATTGGATTTATGGATATACAAAGGGCTGCCGACGATTTGAATAAGGATGGAATAAAGCTTGAAGTATTGCGAGTAACTTTTAAGAATAAGAGAAATACAAAGGGACTTAATGACATTATTGAGAATTCGGGTGATATTAAGGATTTAACACCATTGGAAGTTTTTAAGGAAAAATGTAAAGAGCAGGACTTTGATTTGAATGATAATGCCGATATACTCGATGCTTTTAATGAGATATTAAATATAGTGAAGGAGGGTGAAGAATGAAGATACTAAAGATAGAGCTACAAAATATAAACTCCCTAAAGTCGGAAATCCCGATTATTATTGATTTCACAACGGAGGCATTTCAGAATGTAGGTCTTTTTGCAATTACTGGGCAAACAGGTGCTGGTAAAACCACCATTCTTGATGCTATTTCCATAGCATTATACCGCGAAATTCCTAGGTTTAGTGTTTCTAGCACTAAGGCTGGCCTTGTGGATGTTGTAAGTTATGGCGCTGATGGTGCTTTTGTACGACTAACATTCCAAAATAAAGGTGTAATTTATGAAGCCTTTTGGAGTATTAGAGTAAATGATAAGAAAGGTAGGAAAATTAAAAATCCAAAGGAAATAGTTAGCCTTAAAAATCTTAGTACTGAGCAAATTCTTGCAGATAGCATAACTCCATTTAGGAATAAAATTGAAGAGATTATTCAGCTGAATTATAATCAATTTCTACGTTCGGTAATGCTAGCTCAGGGAGAGTTTGCAGCATTTCTTTCGGCACCAAACAGCGAAAAAGGAGCTTTGCTAGAACAAATTACTGGTGAGGATATTTATAAGCGTATTGGTGAGGAGGTAGGAAATAGGAAGCATGCAGAGCTACGTAACCTAATGATTATCAAGAGTAAAATAAACTCTGAGGATTTGCTTTCTGAGGACGAATTGAAAGTGCTAAAAACTGAAAATAAGCATATTAAGAATGAAGTTGTTCTTATTCAGAAAGAGATAAAACGCTTGCAAGAAATAGTGAGTTGGTTTAAGAAAGGTGATGAATTGGATCAAAAAATGTCTGATTTAAACAAAAGAGATGCTAGGCTCAAAGATACCATCGAAAATAATAAAGAGAAAACCTTAGCTCTTGCAAATAACATACATGCAGAAGTTTTTTCTGATGTATTAAAAGATATTACAAGAATATCGGATTCGCTAAATGCTAATAAGATTCAAGAAGTAGAATTAGGGCGTCAATTATTATTATTAACTGAAAAAATAAAAGAGGTAGAACTTAAAGAAACTAAGGCTAATATGGATTATCTACAGTCATCTATCGATTTTAAAGACTGGCAGCCAAAGTTTAGCAGAATTGATAAGTTAGATACAGAGCTTACAGCTTTAAAAGCGACGATTATTAAGCTCAAGCAAGATAGAGATGCTGAGCAGATAGCTATTGGCAAGACTATAAATAATATTTCCGCAAAAGAAAGTGAAGAGAAACTTGCAAAAGATGAGTTGGAAGGAATAACTACTTTTATTGCTAATAATTCAAATTTACCTCTAATTTCTGGAAGAATTACTCAATGGAATCTACAATTATCGAATCGTGCTGAATTGTCCTCATTAATTGAGAAAAATAATAAACAGTGTAGTGAGCAAATAGCGAAGAAAAAGGAGAATGATGTAAATTTAGAAAGTTGTATTACAGAATATAGTAGCATAGAAGTTGAAACTCTGAATCTAGAAAAAGAGCTCAAGGAATATGATTTAAGCATAAATAATAATTCATTTACCGAGCTGTATAATAAAAAAGCCAAGCTTGATAATCAATTATTAGCAGTTAAGGAATTTAAGAATTATGCTAATGAGAATAATCGCTTGCAAAAGGAGAAAATTCAGCAAGAAGCGCTAATAAAAGAGAGTAATAGTAAGTTAGAAAAACAAGTAATATCATTATCTAAGCAAAGGACTATTTTGAAAGGTGAAAGTGATAAACTAATTGTTTTTGAAGAAAACTATGAACTTAAAAAGCAAATAATAAATTTGCAAGATGAGCGAACAAAACTAAAAAGTGGAGAAGCCTGTTTATTGTGTGGCTCTTTGGAACATCCTGCAATAGAGGAGTATAGTAGTGTAAATACTGATGAGTCGCAACAGAAGATTAATAAACTACAAAATGAGATTGATGTAATTCAAAAGACAATTAATCAGTTGGAGATTAGTGTAGTTGTAGAGCGAAATAATATAGAAAGTAATAGTTATAAAATTGAAGAAATCACTAATTCCATTAATAAATTAGAAATTTTATTTGCTAATAATGAATTTGGTTTTGCAATAGAGAATATAGAAGTAATTGATAATAAACATTCCGATTTGGAATATAAAATCAAGGCTGTTAGTCAAAAGATTAATGAAATAAAAGAGATTACTGAAAAAAGAGATATTGTTTTTAATAAATTAGAAAAGCTGAAAACAAATAAAAACCTATTGGAGAATAAAAAACTTGTATTGACAGAAAAGCAAGCCGCTTTTAGTAGTGTAATACTGTCTTTTGAGAATAGTGTAAAAGAGTCTGACGTAGAATTAGAAAAACTAGAAACTAGTTTGCAATTAGCATTATTCGAATTTGACTTGAAACTGCCTTCTGTGTATTTTTTTCCTCAATTTATTAGTGAGTTGGAGAGCAAAGTTACGGAGTATAATACTAAGAAAGCCTCGCAGCAAACTATTCAGAGTTCTATCTCAAGTATTGGAATAGAGCTGAAATCTTTAAAGAATATTTTAGAAGAAAAAAGCATAAAGCTAATAAATTTAAAGACTAAAATTTCCGAGGATTCCACTCTTTGGACAAATACTAATATAAGTAGAAACCTGCTTTTGCCTAGCGAGATAAGTGTAGTTGCAAAACGAGAAGAACTGCAAGCAAGTATTGATAATTATTATGGTATTTTGGAGGCGGCAAAACAAGAACTTCAAAATATAAAAACAGATATAACAACTAAGCAAACTGAGATTATTAGTAATGTAAAACAAAAGGAGAGTTTAAATCGAGAAATTCAAATTTCTGAAAATGATTTTGCTTTAAAGCTTGAAAAGTCTATTTTTAGTTCCAAAGAAGAGGTGAAAGACGCATTGCTTTCTGCTGCTGATAAGAGCGCCTTTGAGGGAATACATAATAGTATAAAGGAAGAACAAATAAAACTAGATGCTGCAAAAAATGATTTGAAACAACTTAATGTAGCGCATTTAGAAAATAAGAAGTTTGAAGAAACAAAAGAAGGAGTAAACATACAATTGCAGGCTAAAGAAACTGAGGAGAATACTAAGTTGGAAAGAATAGGAGAGTTGCGCTCTAAATTTGAAATGGATTTGAATATTCGCAATAGAAATAAGTCCATAACTGATGAGATTAATACACAACAAAAAGAAGTTAGTAAATGGGAAAAACTCATTAAAGTTTTGGGTGGATCGAAGCATGCTTTTAATGTTTATGTTCAGAGGCTTACTCTACAAAATTTAATAAATAGAGCAAATCTACATTTGATGAAGTTAAACGATCGCTACTCATTAAAACTGAATAAAACTTATGTAGAGAAAGAAGAGCTGAATTTTAAGCTTATTGACCATTATCAGACTGATCAAGAGCGCTATGTTGATACATCTAGTGGAGGTGAGAAGTTTATTATCAGTCTTGCCTTGGCGCTAGGTTTGTCAGATTTGGCAAGTCGTAATGTGCAAATCAATTCATTATTTATTGATGAGGGTTTTGGAACTCTTGATAGCAATACTCTGGAAACAATAATTTCTACATTAGAAACCTTACAGTCTAGTGGCAAAATTATCGGCATTATATCCCATGTTGATAGTTTAAAGGATAGAATTTCGACCCAAATACAAGTACATAAAAGAAGCAATGGTATTAGTATAGTTGAGATTGTTAGTTAGTGGTTTTTTGTAGTTGTATAGTAGGATAATGAGCTTGAAGTAAATACAAAATAAATAGAATATGAAGAATTTAAGTATAATAATTATAATTTTTATGGCAAGTATTATTACTGCTTGCAATAGCGATTCCAATGTGGTGGTGGTGTATACTAGTGTGGACCAAGTATTTTCGGAGCCAGTTCTTAAGGCCTTCGAAAAAGAAACTGGAATAAAGATAAAGGCAATTTATGATACCGAAGAAACAAAATCCACAGGAGTGCTTAACCGACTGCTAGCCGAGAGGAATAATACTCAATGTGATGTGTTTTGGAGTGGTGACCCCGTACGAACTATTGTGCTTAAAAACTATGATATTATACAACCTTATAATTCAGAAATGGCAAAAGGTATTGATGCTACTTTTAAGGATGCAGATGCTTACTGGACAGGTTTTTCGGCTAGGGCAAGGGTGTTAATATATAATAAAGATATATTGTCTCGAGCAGATGTGCCGCAGTCAATTTTTGACTTAGTCAAAGAGCAGTATAAGGGAAATGTGGCCATAGCAAATCCATTATTTGGCACAACTACATTTCATATTTCAGCAATATTTGATGCTCTTGGCGACGATAGAGCTAAGCAGTTTATGATGGATCTAAAAACAAACGAAGTAATAATTGCCACTAGCAATGGAGATGTGAAAAAACGTGTTATGCAGGGCCAAGTTGCTTGTGGATTAACCGATACTGATGATGCATACGAGGCTATGAAAGAATCTGATAGGGTAGATATTGTGTTTTTAGACCAGGGTGGAATAGGGAGCCTTATTATGCCAAATACAGTTAATCTGATGAAAAATTCGCCCAATGCTGAGAATGGTAAAAAGCTAATTGATTACCTTTTGAGTAAAGATACAGAATCGCGCTTGGCTATTTCGTGTGCACAAATGCCTTTGCATAAAGGTGTAGAAACTCCGCAAGATATTACCTCATTGGATAATATTAAGCCAATGAGTATTGATTATGGCAAAACAGCTAATAAATTGCAAGAGATACAGTTGTATTTAAAAAATTGGGTAGAAAATAATTAATAATGGATAGCATTAAACCTATAAATATAAAAAATGGTAGCAACTCTCTTTTAGGGTTTAATAGCCTGCTGTTTGTGATTTATGGCTTATTTATTATTTTTATTGGCTTGCCCATTATTTATACTTTTGGTACAGTATTATTTGAAAACGACTTATCAAATAGTTTTAAATTGCTTAATAATGCAACATTTAGTTTGCTTTTCAAAAGTTTGATTTTAGCTTCCTCTGTTGGAATAATTTCTACTTTCTTTGGAACAATACTGGGCTTTCTATTATATAAAACTAATCTTAAACTAAGGAGTTTTTATAAAATTGTATTATTAATTCCCTTATTTATATCACCATATATTTTAGCAGTTGCTTGGAAGGATTTCTTTTTCTTTTTATTCGGAAATTCTAGTTTAATATCTTCTTATTTTGGTGTAATTATGGTGCTGAGTTTAATATTTATACCTTTGGCAATGCTAATAATAGGAAGTGCTTTATCTAATATCGATTCGCAAATTGAAGAGAGTGCTTTGATGCTTGTAAGTTTCAAAAAAATGGTTTTTAGCATAATACTACCACTTATAAAACCTGCACTTATTACATCTTTTGTTCTGATTTTTATTTTTAGTATATCAGAGTTCTCTGTGCCAGCATTTTTTGGAGTAAAGGTTTTTACTACAGAAATTTTTACCCAATTTTCGGCATTTTATAATCATAGCCTTGCAATTATACAATCTACATTGCTTATAGCTATTTGTATTATTCTTTTATACGCTGAGCGCAAATATATTGCTGATGCACCTTTCCTGTCGGTTGGTAGTAAAGGAACAAATAATAAGTTGTATGATATTATTAACTATCGAAAGCTAGGGCAATTGTTTCTTATTGTTTGGCTATTTATTTCAATAGTTCTGCCATTTATTATACTATTTGCTCAGTCTTTTAAAGGTGGTATGGATAGTTTTATTAGAGCTTATGATTTATTATTACCAACATTTGTAAATTCTATATTCTTGGCATTTATGGCAGCAATAATAAGCGTATTTATTGGCTTTATTGCAGCTTATTTTTCCATTAAGCGTTCCAAAATATATAAATCTTTTGAGTGGTTTTTGCTTTTGGTTTTTGCAATTCCTTCAACAATATATGGTATTAGCTTAATAAAATTCTATAATCAACCCGAACTTAGCTTTATATACTCTACCTCTGCAATTATAATTATTGGATATGTTGGAAAGTACACTTTTATTTCTGCCAAACTTATTTCAAATGCAATAAAGCAAATTCCAAATTCCATTGATGAGGTTTCTCAGATTCAAGGAATTCCAATTTTTTCTAGATTGACTAAAATACTGATTCCTATAATATTACCCACCATATTTATAGCGTTTATTATTAGTTTTATTTTTAGCCTTGGAGAGCTTGGTACTACTATTATGCTTTATCCACCGGGTACCGAAATTATGCCAATTAAGGTGTTTACCATTATGGCAAATGCTCCACAAGCATTAATAAGTTCCATGACTTTAATAGTTTTTTCTGTAACTTTGCTTATGATATCTATATTCTATTTTATGTTGAATCCATTTATTAAGAAATACCATTCTATCAATGATTAGTTTAGATAAAATTAAGCATTCGTATGGCGATAAGTTAGTGCTTGAGGATTTATGTTTGAACATAGATGATAAGCAATTGACTTGTTTATTGGGTAGTTCTGGAAGTGGTAAAACTACTATTCTTAGACTTATTTCTGGTTTAGAAACACCATTGTCGGGTTCAATAGATATTGATGGGAATACACTAGCAAAAGATGGGGAAAATATTATTCAGGCATCAGAACGTAATATTGGGTTTATTTTTCAGGATTTGGGATTATGGCCGCATTTTTCAGTATATAAAAATGTAGCTTTTGGCTTGATGGAGCAGAAGAGCTCTAATATCGAAATGAAAGTAATGGATATGCTTGATTATTTTGGAATAAAAGATCAG
>QMPB01000042.1 GCA_003648395.1 Bacteroidota bacterium | reverse complement strand
TGTTGATGTAAACTCTAATCCAGCAATAAAAGCCTATCGCTATAAGATAGCCGCTGTTGATACTTATGGAGGACTAACATTATTGGGCAATTACCATAAAACCATTCACCTAACAATCAATGCAGGACTGAATGGCTCATGGAATCTAATATGGGATGGTTACGAAGGTTTTGCCTTCAATTCGTATAGAATATATAGAGGTACAAACTCCAATAATATGAGTTTGCTCACCCAGTTAGCAAGTACAGCTACTAGTTATACCGATTTGAATCCACCAACAGGCACTATTTATTACCAAATAGAAGTAATAAAGACAACAGGCTGCTATCCAGACACAGTAAATGCTAAGGCCAATACTAATTATAATACCTCTAGAAGTAATACTGCCAATAGTGGTAATATGTCACCAGTATATCTTACAGCAGACTTTAATGCCGATGTACAAACAGGAATATGGCCAATACAAGTATTATTTAATGATTTGTCAAGTGGAATGCCAACATCATGGCATTGGGATTTTGGTGATGGTAATTCTAGTATAGAGCAGCTCCCTGCACATACTTACAATAATACTGGTGTATATACTGTGAGTTTAGTTGCTTGTCATGGTGAAATATGCGATACTACTGTGAAGACTGATTATATTGAAGTGCTACCAAATGGAATAGTAGAAGTTGGAGTAGAAATGTCAACAAAGCTATATCCTAATCCAAACGATGGAAACTTCACTTTAGAAATCAACGACAAAGGCAGTCATGAGTTAGAAGTTCATATTTATAATGCCCTAGGCTCAGAAGTTTATAGCGAGAAATTCCATAGTAATGGCAATACACACAAGAGTTTACAACTAAGCACACTCCCAACAGGAGTTTACTATGTGCATTTAAACACAAGAGAGAAGAATGTATATCGTACTAAGGTTGTAATTCAGAGATAGAAGGTGTCAGCCTTCGATACATTTTTAGTAAATAGCTTGCGCCATTTACTGCAAAACGCTCAGTCTGACGTTATTACTTAGTCAGACTGAGTGATTCTGGATGAAGAATGTCCAGCCGAAGGCAGAGAAAAATTAATAACGAAGCATTATTTATATTTAGAGTCAGAAATAAGATAAAAACAAGGCGGAAACCGAAAAGCCAAATGAGTAGGTAAAATAAGTAAACTATTATTATGAAATTAGCAGCTTATATCACTGGAAGTTTATTCACAAGTTTAACTTTACTAGCTATTTTATTTAAAATTATGCATTGGCCAGGAGCAAATTCAGGTTTAGTATTTGGCTTAGCCGGTTTAGCATTATTTGCAGTGCCTTTTATGGCTATTTACAAATATGGTAAGAAGTAACTTTTAAGTATTAGCCTTCGATACATTTTTGAGTGCCTGAAAAGGCTACTCAAAAACACTCAGTCTGACTATTTACTGCAAAACACTCAGTCTGACGTTATTATACCGATTAAGAAGCAAACTTGCCGATATTATTCATTGCATTCATATATTAGCATTGCTTCTAAGTCGGCATAATACCAGCAGCTTTGAAATACAAATGGTATTACTTTGTTAGACTGAGTGATTTTGAACGTAAAGCGGTCATTCTTGACCGCTTCATATAATACTCTTATTCCAGACGAGTTGACTACTCGACTTCGTCATGCTTCGATACATTTTTTGGCTGTCAGGCTGAGTGATGCGACCAAAGGAAGCATTGTATCGAAGACCAAGCCAAAAAACACTCAGTCTGACGTTCTGACTTCGTTAGATTGGAATAACTGTTTTACTCATTACCTTCTGCAAATTGCTTTTTCCAACGCTTTAGAAAGTATATCTGGAGCTTCGTAGGTCATTGGGTAATGAATAATTCCTCCTTCGTCAAACTTTTCACCACTGATAATAAAACCACTTTTTTTATAAAAATCTACTGCTGTAATCTGAGCATTAAGGTAAATATTTTGAGTAAATGGTTTTACATCATTTAGCATATATCTGAGAATATCATAGCCAAGGCCTTTGCCTCTAACCTCCTTTAGAAAAGCAAATCTTTCAAACTTTATTCCATTATCTGTTCTACGATATCTTGCCGTTCCTGCTACTTTCCGTCTATGGTATATAAGAAAATGTGTAGACTCTTCTTCAAACTCCTCTTCAATTTCTATGGGTACTTTCTGTTCGTCAACAAAAACTTTTATCCTAATTTCCATTGCAATTTTATGCAATTCCTTATTACTATAATTAAACTTAATAATTTTACTCATATAACAATATCAGTATAATGACTTAACAGTTCTATTTATTCAATTCTTCTATCATTTTGCGCAATAATTTGCCAATAGCTTTTTGATGAAAAGCAAAATCATTTTCTACCTTATCAATATAAATTATTGCAATATGAATCTGATTTTCTCTGCCCTTAAGCGCCTCCCAAAGTTGATGTTTTTGAGTGCGATATGCTTCTTTTATTAGTCTTTTAATTTTATTCCTACTAACAGCTTTCTTAAAGCTACGCTTACTAACACTAATAAGAATTTGTGCAGGAATACCATTTTGAGGAATATCAGTCTCATGCCATTTAATCTTATATGGATATGAAAATGAAGACTTCCCTTCTTCAAAAAGAAAACCAATTTCCTTCTTTCTATAAAGTCGCTCTTGTTTTGTTAGCTTTTGATTCATCGTGGCAAAAGTAGTTAAATAAATTACGTCCTTAAACCTAATAGTTTTTAAAAACCCATTGTTAGTTAGTATATTGCATTAAGCAATTTCATTATTTAATTCAATATACATTTGTAATACAAATTTTCAAATATTGTATTATGGCTAAATATGTATTTATTCTAATATTAGTTCTATCGATAGGTAGCAAAGCTTTTGCTCAAAACTATAAAAAGACTTTCAAAGCTTTAGAGGAAAAAAATTATACTTCTGCAAGAATTGGATTTCAGCAGGCTCAGCAGAGTGTGAATACAAAATCATTGGGAAATTACGGAATGGCAGTAGTATACCGTTCTACAAGCTTAAGAATTGAAGATATGTATAAAGCTTGTGCTAGTATAAATAATGCAAAGGAAAATTGGGGTGAATATGATGAGAAATTTAAGAAAAAATACTCTGGATATTTAACTGAAGACATTATAAATAAAGAAAAAATCACCATTGATAAGAAGCTTTTTAGTATGCTACTAAAGAGTAATAATGCTAAAAGCATACAAGAATTCATTGATAAATGCCCCAATACTAGTTTTAAGAAAGAAGCTTTGTTATTACGCGATTCTTTAGCTTATAATAAGGCTGCTAGTTTTAATACTATTTCTGCTTTTAAGGCATTTATAAAGGACTATCCGAATGCAAAACAGGTAAATCTTGCACAAAGTAACCTTTATCAACTAGCTTGGAATTCGTGTATAAGTAGAAACGAAGTTGATGGATATGAGGCGTTTATCACTAATTATAGTGGAGCTCCTCAAATTGATAGTGCAAAGAGTTTAATTGTTGAGCTTGAATATCAACATGCTTTAAATATAAATACTAATGAAGCTTTCTCAAGTTTTATTTCAAAATATCCAAATTCTCCAAAGTCTGATTTATTAATTAAAAAAGGCGAAGAAAATGCTTTTAATAATGTTTTGAAATTTGAAGTTATCCCAATTTGCAATAAATTCATTGATACATATCCTAAATCAAAAAAACTTTGGGAAGTGGTTAAAATTAGAGATTCTTTGGCCTTTGTTGAAGTAAAATTAATTAATACTAATGAGGCTTATGAAGATTTTTTGTTTACATATCCTAATGCTGTACAAGTTCCATTAGCCCTTTCTTTAATGACAGAAAGTATGTATTCTAGGGCTGAGATAAATAAAATGATTGCTAAAACAAATATTAAAACTAATAATATAAAGTCGGTAATAATATATAGATCAGAGGATAAAGATTCTTCAATACGAGCAATTGAAAGTAGAAAAAAATATGATGTATTTGGAAATATGATTTCTGAAAAAGAAGAGATTTCACCTAAAACTAAGAAAGAAACAAAATATATTTTTGATGATGCTGGTGATAAATTAATTAAAAAGATGACTTTTTTAAATGACAAAATTCAAGAATTAACAGAATTTGAATATGACATTAAAGGACTAAATATTCTTTCTAATTATCAATGTCAGTTTAATTGTGATAATTACGGAAAAATATATAATGATACTTTGAAATACGATGAAAAGCGCAATCTGCTTTCAAGTGTTAAGTATAACTATTCTTCTAAAAAGATTGAAGCTCACTATTATACCTACGATATTAAAGGAAATAGAATTCAAGATTCTTTACAAACAATAATTGGTGATAGTTTAGATTATTACATTATTACAATAAATTATAACGGACAGGGAAATGTTATTCAGGAGCTTAAAGAGAACAGTAAAGGAGAAAAACTATCGGTAAGGAGCTATTCGTATGATGGATTAGGAAAATTGATTACTTCTTCAACTTATGATGCTTCAGGAACTATTTATCGTACTTATTTTTATAATTCAAAAGGATTGCTTGAGAGTGACTATCTTAGCTATGAAGAGTATAAGGATAGTGGGGTACGACACGATTATGAATACGAAATTAGATAAGTGACTATAAACTAGTATGGTTTTTATAATATCTTCTCTATTTCAATATTGTGTTTACCTGCGTATATTTCTGCAATATCGTAGAATTGATTTAAACTCTTATCTAATCTAAATTGAGTCTGTTGTAATAGCTCATTAAAGAAATCCATATCTTCATCACTAATATCTTTTGAATTAATTATTGCGGTAAGCTTAGGCCATGTTACATTAATCTCATGCAAATAGCTTTCAAGTAAGTGCTTATAAGAATATTTCAAGTTCTCTTCTTCATCAACTACAGTTATATTTGGTAAATTATTAATTTGCTTTTTTACAAAATCTTTAAGTTTATCAATTTGATTTTCTAAAATAGCAGTATTAGAATCATTATCAATATCATTATTATTTAATGAATCTAATTCATCTTCGCTCACTAAAAGACCAAAAAGACTTTCTTGAACCTCTGTGTCAAGGTCAATTAATTCTTGCACTGGTAGGTAAATACTATCAAAGTATTCTAATGTATGATTCTTGTTATCGCATCCTTGTAAGTAGAAGGTAGACATAATAATAAACAGGATAAATTTGCGCATGAAAATTAATATTTAGTGGGCGAATTTAGTAAATAAATGATTGAATAATTAAATGTATTTTTGTAATTATATTATTCTGAAGACATTTTATTGTTTTGAGAGCAGCTTAAGTTATTAAGATTAAGAATATGAAGTATTTAAAGTATCTAGGTTTCGGGTTAAGTTTTATTGCATTGGCTGGTTGTGAGCCTATGTCAGAATGTAAAAATTGTGAAGCAGTAACTTACGATAAAAATACGGGAGCAGAATTGAATAGAGAAAGTGCTATTGAATATTGTGGGTCAAGTCTAAACGATATTGAGAATGCAGAGCCTGTAGTAGTTGGAGATGAGAGGGTAGAGTGGGAGTGTAAATAATTCTTTTGGGTAATAAAAAAAGGTGACATTTCTTTAAAATACCACCCTTATATGTGTGTAAACAAACCGAAAATCTTTTCAATAATAGATTTTCACTATTAACTAAAACTATATACACTGACATAGCCTAGTTTGAATAGGTTGCACAATGGCATAAACATTTGTTAAAAGCCATATATTAGACTGTTATTTGAAGTATTTACCACTCTTTAGTTCGACAAATTGTCGTTGTTTCTCTGGGTTAAGGAAAGTCCAAGCTACTATTCTACTGCTTTTATTTCCTTGTCCCATTTCTATTGTACGGCTTTTGTAAACTCTAGCTTTTTTTAATGCTAAATTCACACTCCTAAGAGTGCTTTGTTTTGAAACAAGAGTGGTGAACCAAAGCACAGAGTTAGCATAATATTTACTCTGCCGAATTATATCCTCAATAAATCTTCTTTCTCCACCTTCGCACCAAAGCTCATTAGATTGACCACCAAAATTAGAAACCACTTCTTTTACTCTCTTATTGGTAAGATTTCGAACTTTTCTTTTTGAAGCTTTCTGTGCTTCCGCTAAGGAAGAATGAAAAGGAGGATTACAAGTGCTTATATCGAAAAATTCTCCTTTATTTATTACGCCTTTAAAAATACTATCTTCTTCTTTTTGAAATCTTAAGTCGATTTTTCCAGCTAAATTATTTTTATTAATAATTCTTGTTGCAGCATCAAAAGCAGTATTATCAATTTCGCTTGCAACATAGCTCCAACCATACTCATGATTACCAATAATTGGATAAATACAACTAGCGCCTGTGCCAATATCTAGCACCTTAATATTTTTTCCTTTTGGAATTTCTTTATTATATGATTTTGATAGTAAATCTGCAATATGATGTACATAATCAGCTCTTCCAGGTATAGGAGGAATTAAATATCCATTTGGAATTTCCCATTCTTTAATATCGTAAAAATGTTTTAATAAAGAAGTATTCAATAACTTTACAGCCTCTGGATTTGCAAAATCTATGGAATCAACTCCATAAGGATTTGGCTTGACAAAAGCTTTTAATTTTGGGCAACTCAAAACAAGTTTCTTAAAATCATAATTCTGTTTGTGCTTTGATCGTGGGTGAATCTTTTGTTTTGAGTCTTTCATGAATTGGTTATTTGATTAATTGGTTATTTGATCGATTATCTCTCAATTATTATTAATTCCTAATTATTAATTTTGAACTCTTACTCTTATATTACGAATCAAAGAAATGCTTAGTCCTATAAATGTAACAAGAACACCTAGCCACATGATGCTAATATACGGAAATACCGTGGACTTGATTACAATAAATTCAAATCTTTTTTCATCGGCAGCAACAATAATTCCATTGGCTTTAGTGCTTACTTTTACAAATCTTAATCTGAAATTTTCATCATCAAATAATGATTGTCCTTTGGTAAGTTTACCATTACTAATATCATAAGATAATTCTATGTCCTGCGTTTTAGCCCTATTATTAATTGCTTTAAAAACTGCAATTATCGATACATTATTTATATCAATATTCTCATTATTACTCTTAATTTTTATTGTGTCTAGTTCAAAATAATAATTCTTAATAGCAATTGTATCGTGCAGTATTACTTCTTTTTCAAAAAGCTGTGTATAAGTGTCATTCTTCAAATCACTACTGATATCGGCATAGGTAATATATGTAAACACATCTCTATAGAACGAATGATGAGTCTCAGGGTCATAAACATTTCCCATTCTATCGTTTACATTAATTGACGGTACAACTGTAAACTCTTTTTTTAGTTCTCCATTTTTATCTTCTTTATAGAAGTCGACATTATAATAAAGATGATTTTTCTCCCTTTTCAATTTAGTATATTCTACCTGATACGACTTTAGCTTCTTCTTTTGATCCTTAATAAGTAATTGATTTTCTTTATTCGATTTTTGATCACCAAGATCATATTTTGAGGTATTAGAAGAAATAACTTCACTCGTAGAAAAAGCCACAAGAACACCAAAAATAAATAGAGCAAAGCCTAAATGAGAAAGGCTATTACTAAGGCTGTGCATATCAAATTTGTTCCTAAACAAATAATCAACGGCAGCAACAAGGGCTATATTAATGCTGAGCAAAAGAACCAAATATGGAACTGAAGAAATATGAAATGTAAATATTTCAGCAATGAACAATACATTCGAAATTAGTAGAATTATACCATATTTCTTAATAAAATCTGAAAATTCGTTCTTGGCATACTTAAGAACCAATGAAACAGATGTTAGTATCATTATTATCACAGCAAAAGGCAACTGCCACTTATTATAGAATGCTTCTCTCTCAGGAGGAGGGGCAATATTACTTCCAAATATTGTGTTAATAACAGGTATAGAGGTAGATATAAGTATCTGAAATGCTGATAATACCAAGACTAAGGAGCCTATATACATCCAAAACTCTCTAGATAAAAATTCATCTTTACTATTTGTTGGATATTTCTTAAAATTCTTAAAGTATAATATGAAGAAAACAATGCTAATAATAGTCATTAATGTAATCATTTGAGTACTCAGTCCATTATTACCAAAAGCATGTGCTGATGTTTCACCTAACACTCCACTTCTTGTCAAATAGCTAGCATAAATTACTAGCAGAAACCCAAGATATATAAATAGGTAGCTAAGTCCAAAAGAGTGATTTCTTCTTTTGTTAAGAATCATTGTGTGCATTCCAGCAAGTAGTACTAGCCAAGGAATAAGAGAAGCATTTTCTACTGGATCCCAAGCCCAAAACCCACCAAAGGTAAGAGATTCGTAAGCCCAAGCGCCACCGAGTAAAATACCTCCACCAAGGCTCATTACAGCAAATATCATCCAAGGGAAGGCTGGTCGTAGCCACGACTGAAAGTCGGATTTCCACAATGAAGCAATAGCATAAGCAAATGGAATAAGAGCGGCGGCATATCCTAGAAATAATAATGGGGGATGAGTTACCATCCATATATTTTCTAATAAAGGATTTATTCCATTACCATCTAGTATTTGACTTAAATAATTTGGGTCTTGAAAGAACTCTACGCCTGAGTTCGCTGCCTTCTCTCTCAAAAGCAGAAATGGACTCTGACCCAGAACAATACCCATAGGTTTTATCCCTAATATCATCGTATTTAGCAATACTTGCCCTCCACTTATTACTGTCATAACTCTACTCTCAAATTTCTTTGCAGTGAAAAGGAGTATCATTCCCAAAATACCTTGAATAATTACCCAAAGTAAGAAGCTGCCTTCCTGACCAGCCCAAAAAGCAGAAATAATATATTTTAAAGGTAAATAGCTCGCAGTATGTTCCCATACATAAGCATATTCAAAATAGTGATTGAGAAGAATATAAAAAAAACTAATTCCTATAATAATTAACGAGCTAAAGTGTAGAATGTAAGTTAATTTCCCTAGATTCTTATATGATTGATTCTTTTGAATTTCAGCTGATAAATAGAAAATAAAACTTACAAAAGCTAAAGCTAAAGCTATATAAATAAAGCTTTGTCCTATTGTGCCAGGGAGTAAGTGCTCCCCTATATATTGTATATTTAGTAACATAATTGTTCAATTAATAATCTTCAAAAATACTGCTTTTATATACAGGATTACGGACTAATAAAATGATAAATAACGGAAAGCTGTTGATTTGTTTATTCGGTTATTTGTTTATTTATTTGAGTTGTATATGAACTAATTATCTGAAACTGTGAGCAAAGCTTACATCGAACTCAGGTTATTACTTCCATCTCAGAACTCAGAACTAGAACTCTATTTTATAGTATTATCCAAAAGAATAGTATTGCTCAATCTTCGGATTGGATAAATAACAGCAATAAGAGAAACTACAATAACCACCGCAAAAACAGCTGCCAAATCAGAGAATAATAGTTCAACAGGGAAAGAATCAACAGCAAAAGACCCTTGCATAGGAATAATGCCAAATGTATCTTGTATTACAACTAATAAAGCCCCAAGAACTAAACCTATTAAAGTGCCACTCATAGTTACCATGAAACCTTCGAAAAGGAAGATTTTAGAAATGAGGGTTTTATTAGCCCCCATAAAAGTTAATATCTGAATATCAGCTTGTTTATCAATAATTAGCACGCTCAGTGCCCCTACAAGATTAAAAGTTGCTATGAAAAGAATGAATGCAAGAATAAGAAAACTACTCCATTTCTCTGATTTCATAATATTATACATTACGTCATTCTGTTGTATTTTATTCTTTACAGTGAAGGAATTACCAACTATATTTTGAATCTCTTTCTGAATATTATCAACTTCTGATTCATCTTCAAGCTCAACTTGTATAGAAGTAAGTTTCCCTTTTAGGTTCATCAATTCTTGAACAAAATTTAAGGGTGCAATTATCAACTTCTCATCAATTTCTTGCTGTATACTAAAAACTCCTGAAGGCAATAAATTACCAATGGAGATTGCATCCATTGGATTAATGTTAACACTAGCATCTGCTTTTGGAAAATAGCAACGAATAGGATTATCAAAATCATTGAGATGAATCTGTAAATTAGCTGCTACACCATTACCCATAACGCAATAGGGCTTGCCATAGTTCTGAAGTAGAAATACACCATCAATCATCATGGATTCAATATTTGTTGATTTGGTATAGTTTTCTTCAACACCTAATAAGTACCCAATATACTCTCTTGATATTGTTTCTAAGGCAGGTTTATACTTAAAAAGCACATTGTCACCTAAAGTTGGCGACCAATATTTTATTCCTTCTAGTTTTTTTATTTTCTCTTCAGGAAAGTCTTTTCTATCAATGTATTTTGAGGTTTTAGGTTCTATGAGTAAATCAGAATTTATACTTGTACTCAAAGAACCAACAAGAGTTTCTAAACCATTAAAAACTGACATAATAGCAATCAGCGCAATGGTACCAATAGCCACAAGACCAACAGATATTGCAGTAATTATATTAATAGCATTATGAGATTTCTTTGCTATTAAATATCGCTTTGATATATAAAATGCTAAATTCAAATATTAAAATTATTTGCGGTAAAATTACGGAATAATACATCATGTTATTTTGTAAATTTTTACATCAGCTCACTAATTTAACATACTTATTAAGTTAGAGCTGTTAAAAATTAGGTATTTTACGTATAGCAAACCCATTAATATGTATTATATTTGCAGCGTAAAGTGTTAAAAATAAATTTAAAATTAAATAATCATGAAAAGAAAATTATTACCAATTAGCCTTATCGCTCTTTTTATTTCTACAATGTTTATCACTCAATCTTGTGATAAAGTGACGGAAGCAGCTGAGTTCGACGTAAAAAAAGATTTGCCAACAATGCATTTTGATTTAGATTCTGCTTCAACAAAAGAAGAAGTAGTATTATATGAAAACTTTTTTGATATAAACCTTGATAGTATACTTAATGCAAATGGTATAGATGCAGGAAAAATTAAAAACGGTACTTTTGAAGGAATTGTTATTAGAATTGAGAATCCAACTCCAGAAATGACATTAGGATTTATTACTTCTTTAGACTTTAAAGTAAGTGAAACTGAAGGCTTTGAAGAATCAGAGACTCTTGCAGAAGCAAAGGACATTGCAGCTGATGCTACTGAAATTATTTTTAAAGTGACTGACAAAACAATGGACAAATACTTAGAGATGTCTAAATTTTATTTCCGTTTATATGGTAATAAAGTTGGAGAAATTCCAGTTAACAAATTACCTCTTGAACTAGATGCTAAGATTAAATTTACAGTAAGCCCTCTAAGCTAAAAATATTATTACAGGCTATATTCTAGCTTGTAGTTTTTTTTCATAATAGGTTGAAAAGCTATCGATACTCGGTAGCTTTTTTTATGTTTAGTATTTTGCATCATTTAATACAAAAAAATAGGGCTGCGCTTAAGTGCAGCCCTAATAATTTTATTCTGAATAATAATTTTACCCTATATTTTTAAGTCTCTTTGGTCCTTCTGCTTTAACTTCATTAGGAACATGATCTGCAAAAAGTTTGAAATTCTCAATATATCGAGCTACAAGAGCATCGTATTTTCTCCAATAGTCTTTCTTATTTCCCCAAGCATTTGATGGTTCAAATACGTCATCAGGAACTCCTGGGCATGATTTAGGGATTTTAAAACTAAATAATTTATCAGTTCTATACTCTACATCATCTAGTTTCCCTTCCATTGCAGCATTAAGCATAGCACGAGTATGGCGAATAGAAATACGTTTACCAACGCCAAATTTACCACCTACCCAGCCTGTGTTTACTAACCAGATATTAGCTCCCGAACGAGTAGCTTTCTGACGTAAAAGATTAGCGTAGAAATATGGATGATGTACCATAAAAGGAGCTCCAAAACAAGCACTAAAAGTAATTTCTGGCTCAATACCAAGACCTAATTCAGTACCAGCAATCTTTGAAGTATAACCACTTATAAAGTGATAAATAGCTTGATTCATATCTAATTTAGCAATAGGAGGCATTACACCCTGAGCATCTGCAGTAAGGAAAATAATATTCTTTGGCTGACCTTTTACCATCTTTTCTTCCACAGCATTAGGAATATAATCCATGGGATAAGAAAGACGAGTATTCTCAGTTAAGCTTTCATCATCAAGGTCTATTTGGCGAGAGGCAGGATCAAAAATCACATTTTCTAATATAGTACCAAACTTATAAGTACATGCATGAATTTCTGGTTCAGCTTCAGCAGAAAGGCGAATGGCTTTTGCATAGCAGCCATTTTCATAATTAAACACTTCGTGGTCGCTCCAGCCATGTTCATCATCACCAATTAGTCGTCGTTTTGGATCAGCAGAAAGTGTAGTTTTTCCTGTACCACTAAGGCCAAAGAAAAGAGCAACATCATTATCATCACCAACATTAGCAGAGCAGTGCATCGACATTACATCTTGCAATGGCATTAAGAAATTCATTATTGTGAAAATAGATTTCTTAACCTCTCCAGCATACTCACTACCAGCGATAATTGCTAATTTCTGTGAGAAATTAATTACAATAGCTGTCTCACTCAAAGTACCATCAATACGAGGGTCAACTTTGAATTTAGGACTTACCATAATAGTAAAATCAGGCACAAATTGCTTCAGTTTTGCTAAATCAGGCTCATTAAGGAGCATATTTCTTGCAAAGTGAGAAGTCCACGCTTTATCGGTAATAACACGAACAGGGAGTTTATATTCTTCAGCAGCTCCAGCATAAAGGTCTTGAACAAATAATTCTTCTCCCTGCCAGAATGCTTGTAATCTAGAGAAAAGCCCATTAAATTTCTCAGGAGTCATTGGACGATTATATTCTCCCCAATCAATTAAGTTCTCTGTACTTTCTTCTTTTACAAAGTATTTATCGTTGGCTGCACGAGCAGTCCATTTACCAGTATATACTTGAAAAGCTCCACCTTGGACTAATTTCCCTTCACCTCTAAATACTGCTTCTTCAACAAGAGCAGGAGTAGGAAGATTCCAATAAACTGTATCTAAATGCACCAACCCATGATTCTTAAGTCCGTAATCGGCTTTCAAATCTGAAGCATGCTTTATGGCTGGCGTGTTAAATTCTAAATATTTCATATTCTGTTATAATTTATAGTTTATATCCAGTCACGAACAAGTTTACGCTCGCCAATATATAACTCGTTTGGTGAATTAGGATCTATAGCCCACTTAATACGCTCAATTCCTTCTGTGATATCTTTTATGGAACCACAATAGCTTAGGCGAAGATAGCCTTCAAGACCAAACTCAATTCCTGGCATTGCCAAAACTCTAACTTTGTCTAAAAGAAGCTTTGAAAGCTTTGAAGAATCTTTTTCATAAGCACTAAAATCGACAAAGCAATAGAAAGTTCCATCTGGCTCAATAAGGTGAAGCCCATCAAATGCTTTAATCTGCTGAATCATAACTTTACGGTTATTCTCAAGTGTAGTTCTTAAGCTTTCAATACTTGATTGCACACCATTAATAGCTCCAATTGCTGCTTTCTGAAGTAATATTGAAGGTCCAGAAGTCTGATGGCCTTGAATATTTGTCATTATGTAAATAAGTTTCTTATTAGCAACAGCCCAACCAATTCTAAAACCAGTCATAGCATAAGCTTTAGAAACTCCATTAATAATAATTAATTTATTATTGTCACTAAAATCCTTAACATAATCAAACGGATTAGTAGTCTTCACCCCATTAAAAGTCAATAAGTGATAAATATCGTCCATTATAAGATAGATTCCTTTTAACTCACAATATTCAACAATTTCTTTAATAAAAGAAGCAGGGTAAACAGCACCAGTTGGATTGTTTGGACTATTGATGATAATAGCTTTAGTATAAGAAGTTACGTTTTGAGTAATATCGCTCATACGAGGAATAAAAGTACCATCTTCAGGCACAACAGGAACAGGAACTGCTCCGCAAAGCTTTACCATTTCGGTATAAGAAACCCAATAAGGAGAAGGAAAAATAACTTCGTCTTGAGGATCAAGAATAGCTTGCAAAGCAACCATTAATGCTTGCTTTGCTCCACTAGAAGCAATGATATTTTCTGGTTCAACTTGACGGTTGTAATGCTCACGAGTATAACGAATTATCGCCTTTTTCATATCTATGCTTCCATCAACAGGGGCATAGCGTACTTCACCACTATTTAGGTGAGATGCTATTGCTGTAATTGCGTCAATTGGGGCTTTACTTTTTGGCTCACCTCCTCCGAGATGAATAACTGGTTCGCCTTTGGATTTAAGAACAGCAAAAGTCTGATTCAATTTTAGAGTTACCGACTCACCAATGGAGCGGCCTATAATGCTTGTACTCATATTTTGGTTAGTTTGTTTTGTAATGTGTGTTTAAAATTTCCTCTTTTATAGAAAAACTTCAAATGTAGGGTTTTATTGGACTGTTCTCAGCTATTTGAAAGTTTCTAATATATTTTATAATAATTCTAAATAGCATATCTTTTTTGGTATATTTTCTCAAGAAAGCTAGTGCCTATTATTCCTATTTAGTGGTCTGTACGAAAGCTGTCAAATTTTACGAACTAAAAGATTTTGAATGAAATATAATTTTTTTTTAAACGAAGTAATGTCTTAGCTTTAGTGCATTGATAAAGGTTTAAATATTGTTATACCAATTTGGTATTAATACAATACTCCGTTGACTTTTTGTTTCTCGCAAAGCCGCAAAGTCGCAACGGTCTGGTTTACAATAATTTATATAAATTCAAGTACTACTTGTAATTGCTTAATATCAATAATTTATGAAATCATAACCAGCCTGCCCCGATACATCTGGGAACTATTACAATAAATACACTCCTAATTTTGAAGAGTATTATTGCT
>QMPB01000041.1 GCA_003648395.1 Bacteroidota bacterium | reverse complement strand
ATAATTCTTCTTTACTGGCAAAATGATAATATAAAGAGCCTTTTGCTTTTCTTGCAATTCTAGCAATTTCATCCATTGAAGTTTTATGAAAGCCAAAACGGCTAAACAATTTGTTTGCTACTTCTAATATTTTATCTTTTGTACCTTCTGCTGCCATAATTACTAATTATATGCTATAACTGACTGAACTCGTTTCTAAGTGCAAAGAAATACTTTTTTTTGATAAGTAAAACAATAAAATCCAATTTTAACTTTTTTTTAGATTTAGGAATTCAAATATAGTTTTCAGATAGCAAAGTTTAATATTACAGACCTTTTTTCTCTTGGAGAGTTAATACTTTTTTAATTAGTATCTGCCCAAAAACTATCAATTATTGTATCTTTAATAAGAAAGCACCAAAGATAAGGCTTTGTAAATTTTGAAACTAAGCCTACCTAACGTTAGGCTTGGAGTTTACGTTTGTAAATGTCTGTACTAAGTATAAATAAAGAGACTGTTTTAAAAACAGGAATATCAGCCTGTCCCAATACATCATCGAGGCAATATTTCGTATTTTCTTGCAAAAATTACATAAATTCAGAAAAACAATTTCAACATTAACTAATACGGTTTTAGATGTATTAATTTTTACAACTAACCCAACCAAATTCTTTCTACCTTTGTAAAATGAACGAATCACTTAATGCAGATACATCACATTTGTCTTCTGGAGAGAAAGAATACGAGAGAGCTCTTAGACCACTAAGTTTTGGCAGCTTTAAAGGGCAACCAAAAGTAGTTGAAAACTTGGAAGTTTTTGTTGCTGCAGCCAAACAAAGAGGCGAAGCTTTAGACCATGTTCTACTTCATGGGCCTCCGGGTTTAGGCAAGACTACTCTTTCAAATATTATTGCCAACGAGCTTGATGCGGGTATTAAGATTACATCAGGACCTGTACTTGACAAGCCTGGTGATTTAGCCGGCTTACTTACAAACCTTGAAGAGAATGACGTTCTATTTATTGACGAAATTCATCGTTTAAGTGCAATAGTAGAAGAATATCTCTATGCTGCTATGGAAGATTTCAAGATTGATATAATGCTTGAGACAGGTCCTAACGCTAGAACGGTTCAGATTACACTAAACCCATTTACTCTCATTGGAGCCACTACTCGCTCTGGCTTACTAACTGCTCCTCTACGTTCGAGATTTGGTATTAACTCAAGGCTATCATACTACAATGCAAAAACTCTTTCTAAAATAGTAAGCCGTTCAGCAGATATCCTTGATGTACCCATTACTGATCAAGCATCATTAGAAATAGCTAGAAGAAGTCGTGGCACTCCTCGTATTGCAAATAGTTTACTTCGCAGAGTAAGAGACTTTGCACAAATAAAAGGCAACGGCAGCATTGATATTGAGATTGTAGATATTTCGTTAGAAGCCCTTAATGTGGATAAAAATGGGCTCGATGAAATGGATATCCGTATTCTTTCTACCATTATTGATAAGTTTAAAGGTGGGCCTGTAGGACTTACCACCATTGCAACGGCTGTGGGAGAAGATGCAGGAACTATAGAGGAGGTTTATGAGCCTTTCTTGATAATGGAAGGTTATATTATGAGAACTCCAAGAGGAAGAGAAGTTACTGAAACTGCCTATAATCACCTTGGCAAAAGCAAAGCCTCTGACCAAAAAGATCTATTTAATTTGTAAGTGATATTTCCTTAATGCCCATTACCAAAATAACTCAAAATATTAAACAAAAAGCCATAGAATTAGGCTTTGATGCTTGTGGTATTTCTACTATTGAGAAATTAAATAAAGAAGAAGAATTCTTAAGAAAATGGCTTCATAACAACTACCATGGTGATATGGCTTATATGGCTCGTAATATTGAGAAACGGGTTAATCCAGCAGAGCTTGTTGAAGGGACAAACTCTGTGATTTCTGTTTTAATTAATTACTTTCCTGATAAAAACTTAAATTCTTACAGTCACTATAAGATATCTAAATATGCCCTAGGCACAGACTACCATTATGTAATAAAAGATAAATTGCGTTCTCTAATGGAATTTATTAATGAGCTTGTTCCTGAAACTCCTATGCGAGCATTTACTGATTCTGCACCAATACTAGATAAAAGTTGGGCAATAAAATCTGGACTTGGCTGGATGGGGAAAAATACTTTACTGCTTAATAAACAACTTGGATCTTTCTTTTTTATTGGCGAAATAATTATAGGATTAGACCTAGAAGCAGATTCTCCATTGAATGCTGAATATTGTGGCACATGTACTAAATGCATTGATGCATGCCCTACTAATGCACTGATGGAGCCATATAAAATGGATGCTAACAAATGCATATCTTACTTAAACATAGAATCTAAAAGTAACATTCCTGATGAACTTCAACCAAAACTTAATAACTGGATTTTTGGCTGCGATATTTGTCAAGATGTATGCCCATGGAATTCAAAACTAACGCCAACAAATGAATCTCTTTTTAGAATAAGTGAAGAATTATTTCTTATGAAAAAGGAAGATTGGGAGAACCTAGAAAAACCAAGATTTAAGAAACTATTCAAATCTTCACCTGTTGAAAGAGGTGGATTTAAACGCATGAAAGAAATGATTGAATTACAGAAAGATCATTAAATCTTCAAAGTTTCACCCTCAGACTTAGCAATAATAACAGCGCCACAGGTATCACTCCATACATTTACCGAAGTACGGAACATATCAAGAATTCTGTCAACTGCTAGGATAAGCCCAATACCTTCCAAAGGTAGGCCAACAGCAGTAAGCACCACAGTAAGCATTACCATACCAGCCATAGGAATAGCCGCTGCACCAATAGATGCTAATAAAGCTGTGAAAACCATTATTATTTGTTGAGTAATTGTCATATCAAAGCCATAAGCTTGAGCGATAAACATAGCAGCAACAAGCTCATAAAGGGCTGTTCCGTCCATATTTATTGTTGCTCCTAAAGGCAAAGTAAAACTTGAAATTTTATTAGAAATACCTTCATTCTTTTCTACAGCATTAATAGTTAAAGGTAGTGTAGCTCCTGATGAGGAAGTAGAAAACGCTGTAAGCAAAGGAGTAGTAACTGCTCTAAAATGCTTTATTGGACTTGTTTTACCAACAAATTTAGTAAGAGAAGGAAGTGTAATAAACGCATGAACAGCTAAAGAAATTAGAACTGTACCCATATATAATCCCATACTAGAAATAAGACCTAATAAATCATCTTGGTCAGCTACAACTTTAGCTACAATACCAAAAATTCCAAGTGGTGTAAATCTAATAATCCACATGGTTATTTTCATCATTACATCAAAAACAGAATTGAAGAAATCTGTCAGAAACATCCTAGATTTATCACCAACTTTATTGATAAAGAACCCAAAAAGAATAGAAAAGAATATAATTGGTAACATTTTACCATGATCCATCGAATGGAAAATATTTGTAGGAATAATTTCTAACATGGTTTGCCCAATACCATCGGCACTAGTTGCAAGCCCATTAACCTCTTGTTCGAAAGAGGTATCGGCGCCAACACCTGGCTTAATAATATTTACAAAAAACAAACCCGTAACAATGGCCAATGTACTTGTAAGCATGTAATATGATAATGTTTTAAGCCCTAACCTCCCCAAATTATCACCTCCACCAAGATTTGCAACGCCACTAATTAGTGAGCTTAAAACCAATGGAATAATCAGCATTTTCAAGGCACGAATAAAGATTACTCCAAGCCATGCAATCCAACCAACTTGTTTATTTGAATAAAACTCCTTAATAAATGTTCCTCCGTATTTGGAATAGCTTATTCCTGCATTATCAAGAGCCTCTTTAAAAGATGCTTTTGTTTTATATGAATTTCCCACTAATGGAGTAAGTTGAGAAACTACTTCTGTTGACAATCCAGACTCTTGTAAATTATTTATAGATTCTTGAGTAATAACAAAATTGGTATTGAATACAACACCATATATTATAGCGGCAATTAGTGCAATAAGTATCTGCCAATGTAATGCGAATTTCTTCATTCTAAAACATATTTATTTAGGGTTGGTAAAGATACTGCTTTAACTGTTTTAAAAATATTTTGTTACAAAAATATATCAAATATTTTCTGAGTAAAACCTATTTTCTGAACACCTCCTTATCAATAGCTCTAAAACCCTATAAAAAAGGCACTTCATTTTACAATAAATTGTATGATAAATTCTACTTTAATACATGCTTAACTACCTTCTTAAAAAAGCAAAAGATATGTTAAGACAATATTTCAGCTTTGAAATTATACATATTTTTGTGCTAATTAATACATAATAATAATATGTATTTCAAATTATTGAAATACTGTGATTTAACAAATATAATATGAGTTTAATTGAAGATATCAAGAACAATGCTAAAACTAGTCAGCACACTATAGTTTTACCAGAGGGAGAGGCAGAAAGAAGTTTGAAAGCTGCTGATATTATTATCGAAGAATCTTTGTCGAAACTAATACTTATTGGCGACAAGAAAACAATAGAAGAGAATGCTATAAAGTGGAATTTAAAGAACATTTCTAAGGCAGAAATCTATGATCCTATTACCGATTCACGAAGAGAAGAACTTATTAATCTTCTTATGGAAATTCGTAAGTCAAAGGGGTTGACAAGAGAGCAAGCCGAAGAACTTTGTAATCAACCATTATATCTTGGCCCACTTTTGATTAAAGCCGGCTATGCTGATGGTGAGGTTAGTGGTGCTGAGCATCCAACAGGTGATGTGCTTCGCCCAGCTTTTCAGATTGTAAAAACTGCTCCAAATAGCAGCGTAGTTTCTGGTGCTTTCATTATGATTCTTAAAGATAAGACTTATGGCGAAGATGGAATTCTAGTTTTTGCAGATTGTGCTGTAAATCCAAATCCAGATGCAAAACAACTTGCAGAAATAGCTGTTGCTTCGGCTCAAACTGCTCGTAATATTGCTAAAATAAATCCTAAAGTTGCAATGTTGAGCTTTAGTACAATGGGCAGTGGAGCTCACGAGGATGTTGATAAAGTAGTGGAAGCTACAAGACTTGCCAAAGAAATGGCTCCAAACGAATTAATTGATGGAGAAATGCAAGCTGATGCAGCCATAGTAGCTGCTATTGGAAGTAGCAAAGCTCCAAATAGTAAAATTGCTGGTCAGGCTAATGTTTTGGTTTTCCCTACTTTAGATGCTGGAAATATTGCTTATAAACTAGTTCAACGTCTTGCCGGTGCTGATGCAGTAGGTCCTGTATTGCAAGGAATGGCAGCTCCTATTAACGACTTGTCAAGAGGTTGTTCGGTTGACGATATTGTTAACCTTGTTGCTATTACTGCAAATCAAGTTACAATTTAATAAAATATAATATAAAGAATATGAGTGAATTACTTGAAGATTACGCCTTAAATAAATCCCTAAAATCAAAGACTAAAAGCTTTGAAGTAGGAATAGTTGGCTGTGGTACAATGGGGCAAGAAATTGCTATATTGATTAGTAAAAGTGGCATTGATTTGACTTTTATTGAAATTTCGGAGGAGAATGTTGAGAAATCTCTCGAAGGAATTAGGAGTCAAATTGATGAAATTATTAGTCATTGGGGGATGACAAGTGGTGATAAAAGAGCCATTATGTCAAGAATAAAAGGTACTACTAATTATAACGATATTGCTAATTGCAGTATAGTAATAGAAACCATTAATACGAAAAAGTGGGTTCCAAATCAACCAACTCGTAAGGCTGTTTTTAAGAAAGTTGAAGAAGTGGTTTCTGATGATTGTGTATTGATTTCCAATGCATCAACCATTGTAATTGCTGATCTTGCTGTTGTATTAAAAAGACCTTGCAGAGCTGTTGGAGTACACTTTATTTCTCCTGCTATTACCAATAAAATTATTGAGATAAATCGTTGTAGAAATACTTCTGAAGAAGCTCTTACAACTGTAAAGCAGTTTGTGAGAATGATTGGAAAAGAAACTATAAATATTAATGGTTCACCAGGGAATATCAGTACAAGACTTATTGTTCCAATGATTAATGAGGCTTGTGATTTGCTAATGGAAGGTGTTAGTACTGTTGAGCAGATTGACAAGACAATGAAGTTGGGCTACGGAATGCAAAGAGGACCATTCTCTATGGCAGATAGAATTGGACTTGATAAACTAACTAAATGGATGGAAGGACTTTATAATGAGTATGGAGATCTAAAATACAAAAGTTCTCCTTTAATTAGAAGAATGGTTAGAGCAGGAATGCTTGGCCGTAAAACAGGGGAAGGATTTTATCTTTATAAAGATGGTAAGAAAGTAGAAAAAGATGGTTCAATTTTTAATCTAGGTCAAAAGTAGAAAATAATGAAAATATTAGTTATAAACTGCGGTAGCTCATCAATTAAATATCAGTTGTTTAATATGACTGACGAGAGTGTACTCGCAAAGGGAATAGTAGAAAAAATTGGTCTTAATGGTTCATTCATAAAGAATGAACGTGCTGATGGAGATAAAGTTAAGCTTGAAGGAAATATTTACGATCACCAACAAGGAATAGAATATGTACTAGGTGTTCTTACTTCAAAAAAACATGGTAGCATAAAAAAATTAGAAGAAATACAAGCTGTAGGACATAGAGTAGTACATGGTGGAGAAGCTTTTAAGGGAAGTGTTAGTATTACTGAGGATATGATTGCAAAAATGGAAGAAATGGTTGAATTAGCACCACTTCATAATCCTCCAAACTTGAAAGGTATTTATGCAATTACAAATCTGATTCCTGGCGTACCACAAGTTGGTGTTTTCGATACTGCTTTTCATCAATCTATGAAACCTGAATCGTTTATGTATGCAATTCCACATGCATTATATACAAAATATGGTATTCGTAGATATGGTTTCCACGGATCAAGTCATAGATTTGTATCTCAGGAGTTATCTAAGATACTGAATAATACAAGCGAAGATTTTAAGGTAATAACTTGCCATTTAGGAAACGGAGCTTCTATTGCTGCTATTAAAGGTGGGAAATCAGTTGATACAAGTATGGGTCTTACTCCTGTAGAGGGTCTTATGATGGGAACTCGTTGTGGTGATTTGGATGTTGGAGCATTAACTTATATAATGAATAAAGAAGAAATTGGGCTAAATGCAACCAATACTTTATTGAATAAACATAGTGGGGTTCTTGGTATTTCAGGAGTATCGTCTGATATGCGCGAAGTTGAAGCTGCTGCTGAAAATGGTAATGAAAGAGCTATTCTTGCTTTGAGAATGTATGAATACCGAATCAAGAAATACATTGGCGCTTATGCTGCTGCTATGGGTGGTGTTGATGCAATTATTTTTACTGGTGGTATTGGCGAGAATGCTTCAGAGACTCGTGCAAATGTTATGACTGGGCTTGAGTTTTTAGGTATTGATTTCGATTTCGAGAAGAATGATGGAGTAAGAGGCAAAGAGATTGAACTTACAAAAGAAGGTTCAAGGGTTAAAGTATGGATTATTCCTACTGACGAGGAGTTAGTTATTGCTCGAGATACTTATGAGATTGTAAAATAAATATTTTGCATTAGCAACGGGCTTAAGCCCGTTGCTAATAAATTTTATTTCTCCCTCATCAACAATTTATCATAAGCAAATAAACTTGCTGCTGAAAGAAATCCAATACCTAATATTACATACCAGAAATTATTGGGGTGATATAAAGCCCAAAGTTGGTTTGTTAATTCAGAAGCTGTCATATTTGCTTGAGAAGCTATGGCTTCAAAGCTCTCCTTTTTGCTGAGGTCTGTCTCTATTATAATATTATTCTTTAAAGCAAAGTCTTTTGCTAACTCTGCTTTGTCAGAAAGAGCTTGGTAAACTGGGCCTGAAACTATTCCTGCCAGTACATTTCCCAAAAACAATGGAATAAAAGAGAACCCCATAAAAAGTGCTTTTTTGTCGGCTGGCGCTATTCTTCCAATATATTCAGTAATCTTTGGACTTGCTGACATTTCACCAATAGAAAAGATGAATATAGCCACAATAGTAAACATTACATTCTGAGTGTAAACTGTAAGCCCCATACCAATAGTTGCAATAATGAATCCTGTTACCATAGTACTTATTGGTCGCAATTTCATTACTATACTTGAAATCAGGATTTGGAATATTATAATAAACATAGCATCAAAATTTGTAATAAATTCGGAGTCCATTTGTCCATTATCACTGTAATTAGCAGCTATTGAAGGGAAATTCTCACTAAAGAATTGAAATAATACAGAGCTATCTACCCATTGTGAAATAAATACAGGAAGAGCAAAAAACAACTGATTGTACATAGTCCAAAAACCAGAGATAATTAAAAGGAATAGCATAAATTTTAAGTCCGAAACTACAATCCCAATATTCTTGAAAACTTTAGAAAAGCTCTTACCAATAGGAGTTGTATCTTTCATTCTGCCAGGCTCTTTGTAAAACAGCAAAAGAACGAAATTCAAAGCAATAATTCCTCCAGAAATATAAAATGTATTCTCGCGGTAAAGCAAAGTAATCATGGGACCAATAAATGCTCCAAGATTTACCATCATATAGAATATTCCAAAGCCTATAGAGGAAGTTTCATCAGTGGTAGTTTTGGCAATGGTGGCTGATATAATTGGTTTAAAAAGCGCTGCACCAAGAGCGAGATATAAATACATAATGAAGACTCCTGTGAAAGAGTGAAAAAGAGGAAATAATAAAAATGCTGAGGTATAAATAGAAAAAGCCAATATTAATACTTTCTTATAGCCAAATCTATCTGCAATAGCTCCTGTAATAACTGGTAAAAAATATAGAATACCAGTTCCAACTCCCATTATAGTTCCTTTCTGTGATTGGGTAAATTCTAAGCCTCCAAGGTCTGAAGATTCAGTTAAATAATTGGCAAATAACATAAAGAATCCATACCATGCTGCTCGTTCTATTAACTCAATACTATTTGCTACCCAGAAAGTTCGTGGGTATTTCTTGAATGTATCTAAAATCATTGCTTTTGTTTTGTGTGTATTACTATTTCTGCTCCGAAAGTGCAAAGTAAAGATAAATTTTTTGATAAAGACTATCTGACACTCCTTTAACTTTTAATATATCCTCTATACTTTTATAATCACCTTTTTGCCCTCTGTATTGAATTATCTCATAAGCAATTTGTTTACTAATATATGGATGGCGTCTGATAGCATAATAATCGGCAGTATTAATATTAATTCTACTTATTGAATCCGTGATTATTATAAAATTATTCTTTATACTTTTATATTTAACAGAATCAATATGATAAACCTCCTTAAGTTGTTCTATTTGCACAAAACCACCAAGAATACTTCTGTACTTTATTATCCCTTTTGCAATAGATGGTCCAATTCCTTTTACTAGTTCCAAATTTTCCTGAGTAGCTGAATTCAACTCAATTTGCAAATACTCCTCCTTAAACTCAGCTTTGGTATCCTGTGTAATATCAGCATTTTTGATTACAACATAAGGAACAATTATATCACATTCTGCTGAAGATAAACAATACAACTTTCTTATATCGTTAGGCTTATAAAACTTCCCTCCTTTCGATACAAACTTAATAATACTACTAGCTTGTTTGGACGTTAACCCCATTTTAACCCAATCATTCTCATCAATTAAGTTTGGATTAAAATTATGAAAATTGTATTTTCTTTTTGCTCTAGGATACTTACTATTATATGTTTTCTTTTTATTCTTACTTATGGATAGTAAACTATCTTTAGCATTTTCAAATCTGACTACTTCTTTCTCAAATTCTGAAAAATCTTTTGCCTTTTTCTTCTTAAAAGGTCCAAAAATATTATACAAAAGAAGAAGCACAACTATAGAAGAAAGTATAAAAATACCTCTTCTTTCTGCCTTATTAAAACTTAAAAATTCTTTAAAATCTTCTTTCATGATTCATTTTCTTCAAAAATACAGAAAAAATAATTCCTTTCAACAAGTAGAATTCATGAATTCTAATATTCTAACAATATCATTTCTACTCATCAACAAATCTTTGTTAAATAAAACTACATAAAAGCACTGCCCAATTCAATCTAATTACTATTTTTATACAATATTATACACCAATAGAATTTCAATGGAAAAGAATATTAGTATAGCAAAATTACATCGCTATTTTATGGCATCAACAGGAGTTTCAACAGATACTCGCCAGATACAGATTGGTCAATTATTCTTCTGTTTAAAGGGAGATAATTTTAATGGAAATAAGTTTGCTCAAAAGGCTCTTGAAATGGGTGCTGCTTATGCTATTATTGATGAAGAAGAATACTATATTGATGACAGAACATTGCTTGTTACTGATGTGCTAGAATATCTTCAACAATTAGCCGCATTTCATCGCCGTCAATTCAATATTACTTTTCTGGGAATTACAGGCACAAATGGAAAAACCACAACTACAGAACTAATATATGCTGTTCTTTCGAAGGGATTTACAACTCATGCTACTGCTGGGAATTTCAACAATCATATTGGTGTACCTCTTACAATTCTCGCTATACCAAAAGAAACCGAGATTGCAATTATTGAAATGGGAGCAAGTCATCAGGGCGAAATAGCTGAGCTTTGTAGAATTGCAGAGCCAGATTATGGCATTATTACCTCCATTGGCAAGGCTCATCTTGAAGGTTTTGGAAGTTTAGAAGGTGTTATTAAAACCAAAGGAGAACTTTACGAAGCGGTAGAGCAGAAAGCGGGAAAAGTATTTGTAAATACTGATAGTGATATTATTATGAAAATGTCTGAAGGCATTGATCGAATAACTTATGGTGAAAGTTCAGAGGCAGATATTAAAGCAAAGAAACTAAATAAGGGAGCCTTTGCGGCCTTAGTTTGGAACGGTATGGAGATAGAATCTCAGCTTGTTGGAGGATATAATTTCTATAATCTATTAGCTGCAATTACCATTGGAAATTATTTTCAGATAGAAGATGAAAAGATAGCTGAAGCCCTGCGTGAATATGCTCCAAATAATAAACGTTCGCAATGGATGAAAACTGAGAAAAATGAAATAATTCTTGATGCTTATAATGCTAATCCAAGTAGTATGGAAGTAGCTTTAGATAGTTTTAAAACTATAAAAACTGTAAATAAATGGTGCATCCTCGGCGATATGCTTGAGCTAGGTGATGAAAGTGAAAGAGAACATAGAAATTTAATAAAAAACATTGATACAGAACAGTTAAAAAATACGATATTTGTAGGTGCAGAGTTTATGAAGGTAGCTAAAAATATTCTTGCTTTTAACACTACAGAAGAAGCTACAGAATGGATTTTGGAGAATCCAATTACTGAATCCTTGATATTAATGAAGGGTTCTAGGGGAATCTCTTTGGAGAAACTTTTGGAGGTGTTGTAGTAAAAAATAGGAACACAGATGACTCTGATTAAACAGATGTTAGAGAAATCTATGAATGAATATAAATAATAAATAATTATATGTCAGTAACTACAGCAATAGGAATAATGTCCGGAACTTCACTTGATGGAGTGGATTTAGCTTATTGTGTTTTCGATAAGAAAGAAGGACAATGGGAGTTTGACATTATAAAAGCAATTACTGTTGAGTACGATGATGAATGGAAAAATAAGCTGATTAGCGCTCCTAAACTATGCTCCAAAGAATTAATAAAACTAGATTACGAATACGGCCATTATCTTGGTAGATTGGTAAGTGCTTTTGCCAAAAGACAAAATCTTAAACCAGACATTGTAGCATCTCATGGGCATACAATTTTCCATAATCCAAAAGAAAAGTACACACTTCAAATTGGCAACGGTACTGCGTTAAGAAGTCATATATCTTGCCCTTTAGTATTCGATTTTCGTTCACAAGATATTGCATTGGGAGGACAAGGTGCTCCTCTTGTGCCAATAGGCGATGAACTGCTTTTTCACAAATACGACGCATGTATAAATCTTGGAGGATTTGCTAATATTAGCCTTGATAAAGATGGAGAACGCATTGCTTGGGATATTGGTCCTTTTAATCTTGTGTTCAACTATCTTGCAAAGAAAAAAGGCTTTGAATACGATAAAAATGGAGATATTGCAATGAGAGGAAATATTAATAATGAACTTTTGGATAAACTAAATTCCATTGATTATTATTCTCAACCACATCCAAAGTCACTTGGCAGAGAATGGCTTGAGGAAGTATTTACTCCAATTATTGAAAACTCATATTTAAGTACTGAAAACAAAATGCGTACTTGTGCTGAGCATATTAGTTTACAAATAGCAAATTCATTTTCTGAGGATTTTAATAACGTACTTTTCACAGGTGGAGGTGCTTTTAATAGGTACTTGATGAAGTTAATTGAAGAAAAAACTAATTGTAAAATCACTGTTCCCAATGAATTGCTAATTAATTATAAAGAAGCTCTTATATTTGCATTTCTTGGAGTTTTAAGAATAAATAATGAAGTAAATGTTCTTTCTTCAGTAACTGGAGCTGTGAGGAATCATTCTAGTGGAAGCTTGATTAATTAATAATTAGGAATTAATAATTAATAATTAGGAATAGTTAGCAGGAACAAGAAACAAAGAACACTTTAACATCCAAATAACCGAATAATCAAATAAACAACTTTTCTCATGAAAATAATATCATATAACGTAAATGGAATAAGAGCAGCGGTAAAAAAAGGATTCATAGATTGGCTTAAGGATAGTAATGCCGATGTAGTTTGCATACAAGAAACCAAAGCTCAAGAAGAGCAAATTCCAGCAATGGACTTTTCAATGCTAGGCTACGAGACTTATTCGTTTTCGGCAACTAAAAAAGGCTATAGTGGAGTTGCAATTCTCACAAGAATTACTCCTGACAAAGTCGTAAAAGGAATGGGAATAGAGAAGTATGATTTTGAGGGAAGATTTATAAGAGCTGATTTTGGCAATTTAAGTGTAATAAGTGTATATCATCCATCGGGTTCTTCAGGAGATATACGTCAAGAATTTAAAATGCAATGGCTCAGCGATTTTCAGAACTATATATTAGAACTTAGAAAAGAGCGACCAAAGCTTATCATTAGTGGAGATTACAATATCTGTCACGAAGCAATTGATATTCACGACCCAAAGCGAAATGCTAAAAGCTCTGGATTTCTACCAGAAGAAAGAGACTGGATGAGTAGTTTTTTAGCTGAGGGTTTTGTTGATACTTTCAGAGATTTAAACAAAGAACCTCATAATTATTCTTGGTGGAGTTATAGAGCCAATGCACGAGCAAATAATAAGGGCTGGAGAATAGATTATCATATGATTACAGATAATCTTAAGGCAAATCTTAAATCTGTCGCCATTCAACCAGACACTTTTCAGTCTGATCATTGTCCCATTATTGTTGAGTTGAATTTGTAGATATAGACTGTCTCCTTTTCTTATAGCCATTAGCTATACTGAAAAAATCTACTCAAAAAAACATCATAGATCTTATACATCTTATTTTCTTTATAGATTAGTTCTTTTTCTATTAGCACTTTTAAAGCAGAATTAATTGTGGAGGTAGAACTTAGTTTATATTTAGAAATAAACTCTATTGAAGAAGTATTCTGGTGATTTATATGCTGTTATTACGAAAGGATTCATATCATTTGTATTAATTATTTATTCCGAACTTATCGTTACGATATCTTCGGCAGATATAATGCAAAATTATGTGTTTGCCAAGTTCTAGTTCTAGTCCCAGTCGAGCAGCCTTCTTTCTCCTTCAAGGCTTCTAATATCACTTACTTCTTGTGATACTTCAAGGGTTCCTCTAAATGCTCCTTCATTATCCCTTATTGCAAAGTATTTAATAAGTACAAATTTAGAACCCATGGGAATCCAGAATGAAGCCTCATTTTTTTCACCTTTTCTAAAGGCATCAACTATGCGTTCTACTATATGCACACTTTCTGGTGGATGACAATTATGAACCTTACGACCAATAATGGCATTAGTTCGTGGAAATATTCTATGTTTAGGTGTTGAAAAGAACTTAACAGTATCATTTTCATCTACGTAGGTTATATCAACAGGAAGATGATTGAAAATCATAATAATTTGTTCGGCGGTAATATTTCCTGTTCCTAAGTTTACTTGCCCAGCAATAAACTCATCTTTTGGAGCTATTGAAGCAATATTTTCGAGCTTTGGTTCAATAAATGGAAAGTTAAAATTCTTACTTTCTAATAAGAACTTTGCCATATCTTCTTTAGGAATCGTCAATAGCATTTCTGGAAAAAGAATATTCTCATCTCTAAAGATAATAGCTTTTACATCAAAATATAACTTACTTGAAACTATATTAAATAGTTTTAAATCAAAATTCTCAGCATTTAGTATCTCAGGAAGCTGTTTTAGATGTCGGCGAATATCATCATGAATAGACCACATTACCTGTACACATTTAAAGTCTTCCCAATATTTTTCAATTGCAGGGAAAAGTAGGTTTTCTTTTATCGTAAAGTAATTTATGTAAGATTTTAAGTTTTCAATACCATCATTAATTTCTTGTAAATATTTTTCAGAAACACCTTCAATATTAATAGCTTTTATTGGAGCTTTAAGAGTAATCAGTTTCTCCTGCATTACTCTATTATTCTTTTGTAGCCAATAGAGTAAGTCAGTTTCTTCAGGACTTGGAACTTCAAAATTATTCAGTGCCTTATAAAATAGATTTAAAATTTTAGCAATATGCTTCTTTAAATCCTCCATTGCATATCCTTTTTCAACCAACTGATGCACAAGAGTAGTTACGTCTGAAGGCATAATGGCATCAATTGTATTCATATTTTCTTTCACATAAGCGGCTGCTTTCTGCTTATTAATAACTACTTCTGATAATTCAAGAAGTTTGGCTATTTTTTTGTCGTTATGATTGGTGAATTTGGACATGGGATATAGTGTTTGTTAGTTTGTTGTTTGTTAGTTTGTTGTTTGTTAGTTTGTTGTTTGTTGTTTGTTGTTT
>QMPB01000040.1 GCA_003648395.1 Bacteroidota bacterium | reverse complement strand
ATCTTCCATAAATCTAAAAATACCCTTGAACAAATTTGACTTAGACAGCCCAAAATTATAATTAATGGCCGTAGAAAGGGAATCTACTTTATCTACAAAGGCTTCAGAAGTTTTAACATCAGTATATATATACTTCCTTGTACTATCTAAGTAGTTATTCACTAATGTAGTATCATGAGTATATGTAGAATTATGTTGGCTATATATTAATGTAGGTAATGATATTATAAGAATAAGAAGTAGAGTTTTAATATATTTCATAGACAGTATCATTAATACTTTATTAAGCTAGAATTTTTATATTTTAATCTTTTAATCAAAAATTTCTTTCTTTTAATAATCACTTTCACAAAGATACTTTAACTTTGTATATTGCCGATACTTTTATTCTACTTTTTAAAATTCCATTAATAATCTTTGTAATAGAATAATAATTGAAATTAGTTTGTTGTTTTAAGCATAAATACTATCTTTGTTCCTCATCAAAACACATACAATTTCAGCTAATAGTTTTTTAATATGAAAATAATAGAAATAAAAGGAATAAAAAAATTCTACCAAGTAGGAACTCAAACAGTGAAAGCTTTAAGAGATATTAGCCTTGATATTTATAAAAATGAATATGTTGGCTTAATGGGAACATCTGGCTCTGGAAAATCTACTTTGATGAATATTTTAGGCTGCCTTGATACACCTACTGCCGGTTCGTATATTTTAAACAATCAAGCAGTAAATAAACTTACCGATAATGAATTAGCTGAAATAAGAAATAAGGAAATTGGTTTTGTATTTCAAACATTCAACCTTCTTCCCAGAGCAACAGCATTGGAAAATGTAATGTTACCTCTTGTTTATGCAGGAATGCCAAAAGCAGACAGAATAAAGCGAGCAACTGAAGTTTTAAAACAAGTTCACCTTGGGGATAGAATGGATCATAAACCCAACGAACTTTCAGGAGGTCAAAGGCAGAGGGTGGCAGTAGCAAGAGCTTTGGTTAATAACCCATCAATAATTCTTGCTGATGAGCCTACGGGGAACTTAGACTCTAAAACTTCCATAGAAATAATGGGACTTTTCGAAGAAATTCACCAGTCTGGAAATACAGTAATTATTGTAACTCACGAAGAGGATATTGCAAAGCATACTCATAGAGTTATTCGTTTGAAAGATGGATTGGTTGATTCTGAAAAGATTAATGAGAATCCTAAGAGTGCATTGAAACAAAATAATAAATAGTAAAAGCACTAAAGGAGATTTGAAATATTATTTTTAACCCAATTTGAAAACTTGGTGTATAATAAACATCAAGGTAGAGGCGGACGTAGAATTAATAATAAAGAGTCCCGACACATTGGGATGACTGATTAGCAATTCAAGTCCAGTGAAGATATTGGCGTTTAGTATAATCACATAAATGGAATATTATTATGAATACCAAAGAATTCAAAGTATATACAAAAAGCGGCGACAAAGGATTCACCTCGCTAATAGGAGGAAAAAGAGTCCCAAAATACGATTTGCAAGTTGAAGCATATGGTACAATTGATGAACTAAAGTCTTATACTGCTTTGGTTTATGATTTTGTAGATGACTTAAACAGCAAAAAGAATCTTTTATTAATAATTGAACAGCTATTTATTATCGAAGGTCTAGCGGCTTGCGATAGCTCAGAAAGTAAAAATAAGTTACCACAACTTAATAATAATATTATTAATTCTCTTGAAAGTGAAATCGACAGAATGACCAAATCATTAACTCCATTGAAGTCATTTATTCTCCCTGGAGGTCATCCAATAGTTTCTCATTGCCATATTGCAAGAACAATTTGTCGGCGTGCTGAAAGGGCATATTTAAGATATGAAAGTACAATTGATCATAAAGAAGAATTAATAGTAAGATACCTAAATAGATTAAGCGACTATTTCTTCACATTAGCAAGATATAGCGCAAAAATGATGGATATTGACGAACTATTATGGCTTCCAAAAACTAAATAATACGTATGTCACTGATAATCTTACAACTAAATAATTAAAGTTTTTCTTGTTTTATATTAGTAAAAATTTATTTTTGCAGAAATATAATATATCATCTTAAAAACATAAAACTATGTATTGGACACTAGAATTAGCTTCTAAAATTGAAGATGCACCTTGGCCGGCTACAAAAGACGAACTTATTGATTATGCATTAAGATCTGGAGCACCAATGGAAGTAATTGAAAATCTAAGAGAAGTTGAAGACGAAGGAGAACAATATGACACTATTGAGGATCTTTGGCCTGATTATCCTACTAAAGAAGATTTCTTCTTTCATGAGGATGAATACTAAAATAAAGATATAATATTTTTTCTTTCTTCATAATAAAGAATCAGTATTTTATATAAAGTAATTTATTAGGGACATTTGTCCCTTTTATCATTTATATACATGACGTTTTGACATAGGTCAAACATCTGTATTTCAATAATGTACACTTACAATTAAAAAATAAATTAAAGTATTCATTTTTGCCCTATTTTTGTTAGCAATATAGAAATACACAAAGTTTTTAGAAAACATAAATATGTTAAGTTTCATAAGTAAATTATTCGGTACAAAATCAGACAAAGACGTAAAAGTATTACTCCCAATTGTCGACCTTGTACATACTGCTGAGAAAAAGCTAACATCATTATCAAATGATGAGCTTAGAGCAAAAACACAAGAGTTTAAAGACATTATTTCCAAGAAAATATCTAATGAAAATGATAAAATAAAATCCATAAAGGAAAAGATAAAATCTGAACCAAATATGGATATTATCGAGAAAGATAATCTATGGAAAGAAATTGATAAGATAGAAGATAGTGCCACTTCAAAAATAGAAGATGTACTTAAAGAAATTCTACCTGATACTTTTGCTGTAATGAAAGAAACAGCAAAGCGTTTTACAGAAAACACTAAAATAGAAGTTACAGCAACAGAACATGACAAAGCTCTTGCTACTCAATTTGATAATATTGAAATAAACGGAGAAAAAGCCATTTATGGAAATTCTTGGATTGCTGGTGGTGTAAGTGTTACATGGAATATGATTCACTATGATGTACAGCTAATTGGAGGAACAGTATTGCACGAAGGTAAAATTGCAGAGATGGCAACTGGTGAAGGAAAAACACTTGTGGCAACTCTTCCCATTTACTTAAACGCACTTTCAGGTAGAGGTGTTCACGTTGTTACTGTAAATGATTACTTAGCAAAGCGTGACTCCGAATGGATGGGAATGCTTTTAGAGTTTCATGGTATGAGTGTTGATTGTATCGATAAGCACCAACCAAATACTGAAGCTAGACGTAAAGCTTATTTGTCGGATGTAACTTATGGAACTAATAACGAATTTGGTTTCGATTATCTTAGAGATAATATGGCCACTGAAATGGCAGAATTAGTTCAAAGAAAACATAACTACACTATAGTAGATGAAGTCGATTCAGTACTTATTGATGATGCTCGTACTCCATTAATTATTTCTGGACCAACACCAAAAGGAGATCATCACGAATTTGATAACCTTAAACCTTATGTTCAGAAACTGTATAGTGTACAAAAGCAAATAGTAACTCACTTATTGTCTGATGCTAAAAAAATGATAGCAACTGACGATAAGGAAAAACAAAAAGAAGGATTTATTAGGCTTTTTAGAGCGTATAGAGGTCTTCCAAAGAATAAAGCCTTAATTAAATATCTTTCTGAACCAGGCATTAGAACTGGTATGCAGAAGACTGAGAATTTCTATATGGCTGAGCAAAATAAGCATATGCACATTATTGATGATGAGCTTTATTTTGTAATTGAAGAGAAAAGTAATTCCATAGACTTAACAGATAAAGGTCTTGACTTGGTTACAGAAATGACTGGAGACCCAGATTTCTATATTCTCCCTGATATGTCTATAGTATTAAATGACATTGAGACTGCAGATATAAGTGATGCAGAAAAAGCTGAGAAAAAAAGCAAATTACTTCAAGATTATAGTATGAAGACCGAAAGAGTACATTCAATGAATCAGCTCTTTAAAGCTTATGCTCTTTTTGAATTGAATACAGAATATGTAATCATAGAAAACAAGATTAAAATTGTTGATGAGCAGACTGGACGTATAATGGAAGGTCGTAGATATTCTGACGGATTACACCAAGCAATTGAGGCAAAGGAGAATGTAAAAGTTGAGGCTGCTACTCAAACATATGCTACTATTACACTTCAGAACTATTTCCGAATGTATAATAAGCTTGCTGGTATGACAGGTACAGCAGAAACAGAAGCGGGTGAACTTTGGGATATTTACAAACTTGATGTAACCGTAATTCCTACTAACAGGCCTATTCAACGTGATGATTCTGAAGATTTTGTTTATAAAACTGTTAGAGAAAAATATAATGCCGTAATAAAGGAAACAGACAGACTTGTAAAAGGAGGTCGTCCTGTTCTTATTGGTACTACTTCGGTAGAAATCTCTGAATTACTTAGTAGAATGCTAAGCCGACAAGGCGTTAAGCATAATGTACTTAATGCAAAACTACACCAGAAGGAAGCTGATATTGTTGCCGAAGCAGGTGAGCCAGGAGCCGTTACTATTGCAACAAATATGGCTGGTCGTGGTACCGATATTAAACTTGGCAAAGGAGTAAAAGAAGCAGGAGGTTTAGCTATTGTTGGTACTGAACGACATGAATCTCGTCGTGTTGACCGTCAGCTGAGAGGTCGTGCTGGTCGTCAAGGAGATCCAGGATCTTCTCAATTCTTTGTTTCCTTGGAAGACAATCTTGAGACTTTTTGGCTCTGAACGTATTGCTTCTATTATGGATAAATTAGGACTTGAAGATGGTGAAGTAATTCAACATTCTATGATTTCTAAATCTATAGAAAGAGCTCAAAAGAAAGTTGAAGAGAATAACTTTGGTATTCGTAAAAGATTATTGGAGTATGACGATGTAATGAATTCTCAGCGTGATGTAATTTATAAGAAAAGGCATCATGCTCTTAATGGAGAAAGACTTGCCCTTGATATTTCTAATATGATTTATGATTTATCAGAATCTATTGTTTTCGATAATCAAGATAATCGAGATTTTGAGAATTTCAAAATGGAATTGATTAGAAATCTTTCAATAGAATCCCCTTTTAATGAGAAAGAATTCTTCTCTATAAAAGGAGATATTATTGTTCAGAAGATTTTTGAAGAAGCTTATAAGAATTATAAACTAAAATCAGAAAGAATCAGCAAAGAAACTCTTCCTGTAATAACTGATGTATATAAGAATCAAGGACAGCAATACAGAAATATAGCAATTCCAATGACAGATGGTGTTAAAGGAATGGATATAATAGTAAACCTTGAAAGAGGCTACGAATCTCAAGGTAGAGAAGTGGTGCTTGCTATTGAGAAGATTGTAAGTTTAAAGGTTATTGACGATTCTTGGAAAGAGCATTTAAGAGAAATGGACGATTTGAAACAGTCAGTTCAGAATGCTTCTTACGAACAAAAAGACCCCTTATTAATATATAAGTTTGAGTCATTTGAACTATTTAAACAAATGATTAACAAGGTTAATAGAGATATTGTATCATTCCTTACTAAATGCGATTTAACAGCTAATAAGGAGATTGAAATGCAGTCTGACCTTAAACCTGCTAGTTTCGACCCTAGTAAATTACAAACAGGCAGAACAGAGATTGGAAGCAACTCTAGTAAAGACCCAAATAAATTTGGTCATAAAACTCAAGAACAGCAAGTAACTCAGCCTATTGTTAAAGAGAAGAAAGTAGGAAGAAACGACCCTTGCCCTTGTGGTAGTGGCAAGAAGTATAAGCAGTGCCACGGAAGGTAAAACTATATTTAATTCGGCTATATAAAACGACAATCTCATCGTTGGATTTAATTTATTAATCAGTCATTTACCAAAGTAAACTCCTGATCTCTAAATTAATATCCGCCTCGACCTTGACGTTTTTTATACACCTTTAATAATCATAGAACAAAATATAAACTTCAAAAAGCTCCATAAACAAATGATTTATGGAGCTTTTGTATTGTTATACGAATAATAATTCTTTTAGAATTTATACCACTTCATATTTTATCAATTAGCCAATTGCGTAATTTTAACATGATCGAAATAATCTCCAGCCTCTAAACCAATAAGTAGAACACGTTCTTTACCTGTTTTATTCTCATCTAACTTAACAAACAAACTGTTTTTATTGCGACGTTCAATAACATAATTATCTCCAATAATAGAATATGAGTTAGCCTCAAGATTAATAGTACTATCAATGGCATTTATACTATCATTGAAAGTAATTTCACATACCCACCACCAATCTCCTTTTGTAGATATTAATACAGAATCAGCCTTTACTCCAAACTCAACATCTTTAATTGATAATTCAATGATATCATCCCATATTCCATCTTGTCCTCCTTTCTTATCACAAGAGGTAAGAAAGGATATCCCAAAAATAAATAATAGTACAATGTTTTTCATAATAATGTATTTTACTTAATTAGTTAAAAATATTAATAAACTAGAATTTATATCCCATAGTCAACGCAATACGCACACTATGATACTCCACAGAAGCGGCATCTATTAACTCTGGATTATACAAATAATAATCTTCATTTTTATAGGTATAAGAAACCCCCAAATCCACAAAAACTATTCTATCACGATACCCTAGACCAGCAGATGCTACCCAAAAACTTCCATCATTTAAGTCATTAGAAAATGGACTACCATAATGTGCTAAACCTGCTCTAAAAGACATTGGTCTTAACCTAATTTCTGCTCCCGTTCTAATATTTAATGTAGATTGATATTTATCCCTTACTTCAGCATTTTCATCATAAAAACCATAATCATGAGAATTAAGTCTTCCATCAGAATAATTGATATATTCTACATCACCACTTAGCATAACAAATCGAGCTAGTGTAAATGTCGCACTTCCAATAAGTTTCATAGGAGTAGATATTTCATAACTATAATGTCCATCAGGTGAAGACATTTTTGTTTTATTTCCATCATCCCAAAAGCGAGTTATCTGCGATGAATAATCATCATTCAAATTTAACCAAGTTGGGGAATGAAAAGCAATACCAAATCTTAAAAACCCTGTTGGTCTAAATATCATTCCTAATTTAAAATTAATACCACTACCATGAGTCTCTAAATTTTTATCAAGAATAAATTTATCAAATTCAGGAATTGTATCAGCAATATCACGCTCAGTATATTCATACTCTTCAAAATATCTAACAAAAGGAAAGCCAACAGAACCTCCTAAATAAAGAATATCGCTAAATGAAGAACCAACAGTAATATTCATTTCATTCATTGAGCCCCAAGTAGTACTCTTCAATTCTTGTGAAACTCCCCCATTAGTCAAAGGACTTGTATATCGCCATGTTCCATTATTTACTTTTGTAGTATCAATCAAATAATTATCCCAAGCCAAATATGTTGAAAACCTATCTAAATCGCTTGGACTAACGCCATAAGCCTGAATTTGATAATCAGTCATTAACGAACTACTTGTATTTTCATTAGTAATATGATAATTATTATTAAAATTGTTTGTTCTGTTAACTCCAATTCCAAATTGTATATATTTTAATCCCTTTTTCGCTTTCAAATCATGAACACTAACTAGCCCATAACTATTAAGGTTGAAATTATCCTTATTTGCAGAATTATCAAACCCATTTAAAGAGGTTTTCAATTTAGAAACATATAATGTTGGTGTAATATTAAACTCTGACTTCTTATATAAACCAATTCCTGCAGGATTTACATTTAGTGAAGAAAAATCTGCACCCATTGAACCGACAGCTCCTCCAAACCCAATTGATCTTGCCGTTCCTCCAACCATAGTTTGGGAATACCTCAGCACATCAACATCGTTTTGAGCGCTGATACTCATAGAAATAAACATTAAAAAATATATGTATATAGCTTTTTTCATGATAGTATTATTTTAATAATATTGTATGGTAATTTTTTCAATGCTATTACCTTCTACCTGGTTTAAAAGAGCGACTAGATGATGAACGACTAGATGATGATGACCTAGTAGAGCTTGAGGAAGATGATGAACGACTAGGTGAACTATAGCTCTTACTAGATGATTTAGGTGAAGAATATGAAGTAGATTTTCTAGTACTAGAACTGCTTCTAGAAGGGGTATAACTCCTTGTATTACTTGAAGCTGGAGAATAACTCCTTGAATTGCTAGATGACCTTGATGGTGAATATGTATTTCTAGAATTTGACCTTGCAGGAGTATATCCTCTAGAACTAGTGTTATTTTTCGTATTAGATGATCCATTTACATTAACCGAACTTCTTGAACTAGATGCAGTTCTAGAAGATGTTTTATGTCGTGTATTATAATATTTAGGTTTAGAATATGTTTTACGATAAGTAGGATTAGATCTCGACTTAGCAGAATAACTTTGCGACCTTGTACTTACATGATTAGAATTTGCATTTCTAGAAACACTACTTGTGCTTGTTTTTCCAACTACACCTGTTACTGTAGCTGGTTTTTTATTAATATTCGAAGTATTAACATTCCCTTTACTATAATTACTATTGTATGATGTATTTGCCCTAGTTGCATTTGTTTTAGTACTCCTCTTGGTATATGCGCTTCTCGTACTTCCACTATTTGTCTTTACTCCTGTTCTATTTGATTTAATACTACCACCATTAGGCATTGCTTGATTAGTAACTTTCATTCTATGTCCTGGAGCCGTATCAGAATTAGAACTTGTAGTTCTATTCCCTGTTGAACCATTTGTACTATTACCACCTCTATGTCCATAATATGAATTACCTCCAGTATAATAATCATCATCACCCCAATATCCACCACCATTATAATATCCATTCCAATATCCATCATTATAACCAGCCCAATAACTTCCACCACCATAATATGGGTAACTACCATATCCATAATATGGGTAACTGCCATATCCATAATAAGGATATCCGTAACTTGGATAACCAAATCCAAAGTTTAGTCCCCAACCATAACCAAATGAATATGAAATACCATAATTCATACCACCATAAAAAGGGCTATACATATTATTTACATACATATTTCCACCATAGGGACTTTCATCATAATAGGAATTGTCATAATAAGATTTACCAGTATTTTCATCAGAATGAAATCTCTTAATACGTTGAGTATATTCATAATCATAGTAATCATTAGCAGAGCTATCATCATCCATTATATAATAATCTCCATTTTCATCAGAATAAACTTGTGAAGTAGCTGCAACTTCTTTTGCAGCAGACTTTGATGAGTTAGTGACATCGTCGTATGACTGCGATGAAGCCTTTGTTTTTGCCAGCTTTTGTTCTAGTTTTTGCTCCTTCTTTTTTAAGTTTTTCTCACGATAAGGATTATAAAAAGCATCATCTTCATAAGCAGCAGCATCATAAGATGCACTACATGAAGACAATATTATACTGAAAACTATAAAACTTAAAAAACTCATTAAATATCTCATAAGACTTCCCTCCTATTTATTTTAAAATAGCTATAAAAAGCTATTTAATATTATTTACTTTTGCAATATTATTTAATTACGAAGAAATATACAAATACTATACCAAAGAAACATATGGCTAAAGATTTTACAACAAGAAAAGAGGATTATTCAAAATGGTATAACGACCTCGTATTAAAAGCTGACTTAGCAGAGAATTCTGCAGTAAGAGGCAGCATGGTTATTAAACCATATGGTTATGCTATATGGGAGATGATGCAAGCTGCATTAGACAAAATGTTTAAAGACACTGGTCACGTAAATGCATATTTTCCATTATTTATTCCAAAATCATTCTTTAGTAGAGAGGCTAAACATGTAGAGGGTTTTGCAAAAGAATGTGCTGTTGTCACCCACTATCGTTTAAAAAACGACGGTAAAGGAGGAGTAATGGTAGACCCTGCTGCAAAATTAGAAGAGGAATTAATTGTTCGTCCTACTAGCGAAACTATTATTTGGGACACTTACCGTAAGTGGGTTCAATCGTGGAGAGATTTACCAATTCTTGTAAACCAATGGGCAAATGTTGTTCGTTGGGAAATGAGGACTAGATTGTTTTTACGTACAGCTGAGTTCTTATGGCAAGAAGGCCATACTGCACATGCTACTAAGTTAGAAGCTGAAGTGGAAGCTAAAAAAATGCTTAAAGTATATACAAAATTTGCTGAAGAATTTATGGCAATGCCTGTTTTTCAAGGCGTAAAAACCGAGAACGAAAGATTTGGCGGGGCTCTTGAGACTTATTGTATTGAAGCTCTTATGCAAGACGGAAAAGCACTACAAGCTGGAACTTCTCATTTCTTAGGACAGAATTTCGCTAAAGCTTTTGATGTTAAATTCTTAAGTAAAGAAAATAAATTAGAGCATGTTTGGGCTACTTCTTGGGGTGTTTCCACAAGATTAATTGGTGGTCTTATTATGACTCACTCTGATGATAATGGATTAGTATTACCTCCAAAATTAGCACCTTTTCAAGTGGTAATTGTTCCTATTTATAGGAAAGATGAAGAAAGAATTGCTGTTCTGAAAAAAGGAGAAGAGATTAAAGCTGAACTTGAAAGAGTTGGTATTAGAGTGAAGCATGATGATAGAGACACCCAAAAACCAGGTTATAAATTTGCTGAATGGGAATTTAAAGGAGTTCCATTACGTATTGCAATTGGTCCTCGTGACTTAAAAAATAATACAGTAGAACTTGCTCGTAGAGATACATTAAGCAAATCTTTTACTGAAATGGATGGACTAAGAGACAAAGTCCTTGATTTATTAGATGAAATTCAAAATAACTTATTTACTAAAGCTTTAGATTTTAGGACAGAGCATACAACAGAGGTTAATTCTTGGGATGAGTTTAAAAAAGTACTGGAAAACAAGGGTGGATTTATTTTGGCTCATTGGGATGGTACAAATGAAACCGAAGATAAAATTAAAGAGGAAACTAAAGCAACTATCAGAAGCATTCCTTTGGATTATGAGGATTCTGAAGAGGGAGTTTGTGTTTATTCTGGAAAGCCTTCTAAAGGTAGAGTTGTTTTTGCTAAAGCTTATTAGACTAACGGCTATAAGAAACTCCAATCTTTTCGTTGAATTAAAAATTATATTCAGTCATTTACATTAGTAAACTCCTGAATATAATTTTTAATCCGCCTCAACCTTGGCGTTTCTTATACACCTTATATAAATTAAGATATTCTTTAAACACTAATAATTAAAATCGTAAAGAAAACTAACGTTTTAGCATTTTAGCATTTAACAATTTAGCATTTTATATAATGGATCCAAGGTTAACAGCATTTGAAAGATTATTGAATATAATGGATGACCTACGCAAAGGTTGCCCATGGGATATGAAACAAACCATAGAAAGTCTAAGATACTTAACTATTGAAGAGACTTATGAACTTTCTGACGCCATACTTAAAAATGACCTTGACGGAGTACGTGAGGAACTTGGCGATTTAATGTTGCATTTGGTTTTCTATGCTAAAATAGGCAAAGAAAAGAATGCTTTTGATATTACTGATGTTTTAGAAGGAATAAGTGAAAAACTTATTCGTCGACACCCACATATTTATGGAGGATTGGAAGTTGTAGATGAAGAAGAGGTTAAACGTAATTGGGAAAAAATAAAGCTTGGTGAAGGAAAGAAAACTGTTCTAGGTGGAGTTCCAGAATCCATGGCACCACTTATTAAGGCTATTAGAATTCAAGAAAAAGTTAAAGGGGCTGGATTTGATTGGGAAAAACCTGAACAAGTTTGGGAGAAGGTAGTTGAAGAAATGAATGAACTTCAAGATGAAGTAAAGCAGGGCTCTTCTCAAAAGAAAATAGAAGGTGAATTTGGTGATTTACTATTCTCACTAGTTAATTATGCAAGGTTTATTAATGTTAACCCAGATGAAGCCATCGAAAAAACCAATCGAAAATTTATAAAGCGATTTAATTATCTTGAAGAAGAAACTAATAAAATAGGCAAATCTTTAGATGAGATGAGTCTTACAGAAATGGATGTTTATTGGGAAGAAGCCAAAAAACTAGAGAATTAACAATCTAAAAACGCCACATATTTAATTTATGAGAAAACTATTATTAATTCTACTTATTACTATAAATATAAATAATGCATGGGGACAAACCATGCCTATTGATAGTAATAATTGTAAAGTTGATAAAGTATTTATTAAGAGTTTAGCTACTGATTTTACACCATTAATTATTAGTCCCATTCATTGGAGTAAAGGAGAATGGATTGGAGCTGGAACAGTTCTTGGAAGTGCTGCAATACTTTATACACAGGACAAAACAATTGCTGACTTTTGGCAAAGCAACCGTACTGATGCCTTAGATAATGCAAACAAATATTTTTTCGACCCTTTTGGTAAAATGTATTTTACATTGCCACTGATGGGAGCTTTCTATATTTATGGAGCAACAACAAATAATAATAAACCCAAAAGAGTAGCAATGGACTTTGTGCAAGCAAGTTTATATTCTGGTGTAATTGTTACTGTAATGAAGCATATTGCACATAGGCATCGCCCATTTCAGACAGTGCCACATAATCCATATTTATGGGATGGTCCCGTTACTGATGATTGGAGTCACACAAGCTTTCCTTCTGGTCATACCATTATGACTTTTACATTTGCAGCTGTAGTTGCTACACATTACAAAGATAAATTATGGGTACCAATTACAGTCTACTCATTGGCAACTATGGAAGGTTTGGCAAGAATGTATGATGACAAGCATTGGAGTACCGACGTTTTAATAGGAGGTGCTTTGGGATATGCAATAGGAACATATGTTGGAAATCGTAATCATTGCAAACTAACAACCATTCCTATTATTAGCTCAAATTTTACAGGACTTTCATTTACATATCCTCTGTAAAAATATTATTAAAAATAGAACCCTAAACTTAAAAATAATTTAGGTGTATATAAACGATTTGAAACATTTACACCTAACTCAATAGGACCAATCAATGAGTTTAAGCTATATGCTATCCCTCCCCCATAAGAAAACATTGACTCAAAGAATAATTTTTCAAATATATCACTTTCTAAAGCTGCATTTGCTTTTAATACTATATAATGTTTTGGAAGCAACTGATACCTTAAGTCCACTCTACTATACAATAAATTATTTGAATAACTAGCTGTAATTGGCATTCCAACAAAGCTCCTCATATTATAAAATTTATTATTACCAGCTCCTCCTAGCATATAAAAATAAGCTGTATTTGTTAAACCTCCCCATGAAACACCTAGAAAAGCAGAAGGAAGTAATGTAAATCTATCATTAAAATTAATAACTGTAGACACTTCCGTATTAACATAAAAAACACTTGGACTATTTACCTCAGAAATAAATGTAGGTCGAATTCTAAAAACATTACCCTTAGTCGGATAATACTTATTATCATAAGAGTCTAATAAATATTCCGCAAAAAGATTAAAATAAGGTATTCCATCAATATTTACTGGAATTGGGCTAACTACTGTAGAAATATTCATATACTCTAAAGTAGCACCTAAAATAAAAGAGTTACTATTTGAATAATTAGAAAATAAAAACATATCCATTGATGAAAAACTCATAAAATATGAACGATCAATAGAATTAAAATCTAAAGAATAAACTTTTATAGAATTTGAATTATAATGAATATTAGCACCGAAACCAACATTATGTCCTCTATCAATTATATAACGGATTCCCCCTGATGGATTTGATCCAACTTTTAAATTAAAGTCCAGTCTAGATCCTGGAAATACTTTATTAATTAACTCAATATCCAATAGTAAAGATGCTCCCAAATCAGTATCATATCTACCACCAACATAAAAAAAGCTATTTGAGTTTTCCTCTACATTTATTTTCAAAACATAGCCTTCTTCAACTTTAATCAGTTTATAATTAATAAACTTAAAAAAATTACTTGAATAAAGCCTATCTATAGCAGCATTAATACTTGATACAGAATTTACACCTGGTAAGTTAATATCCAAACGACCAACAACCATACTATAAGCAACTCTCTCAAGACCTGACACTTCCATTCTACTTATAAATATAGTATCACTCATATTTAGTTTTACTAATCTTGTATTCTTCTTTTTACCTCCTAAATCTTTAGCCAACTGTCTAATTTCTTTAATACTAGCCATTGCAGCATCCTCTCCCCTTTTAATAATCTCATTTATATCTCCAAAACTCATTACTCCAATATTAGTAAGGTCTGGCTTGATATACATATCTGTAAGAAAAATATTATCCTTATATCTTTTTATTTGATGAAAACTAGAAATCTGATCCAATATATCTAACACACTTTCTATCTCATCACTTTTATATAATTCTGATCCTACATCAACGCCAATAACATAATCTATACCCTGAGTAAGCATTATATCAACGGGGAAATTATTCACAATCATTCCATCAACTACAGTTTTTCCATTATATACAACAGGTGCAAATACCGAAGGAATAGACATAGTTGCACGTAATGCCATTGACAAATCACCATTCTCTAATAAAACAGTATCGCCAGTTTCCAAATTAGTTGCCACACAGAAAAATGGTGTAGGTAAATCTTTAAAATTTTTAATATCATTAACCTCCCACGTTAACTTATTTAATACATTTACAATTAATTGCCCCTCTTTAAGACCTTTAGGCAAACCTGGCTTGTAACCAATCATGGGTAAACTAAGCATATAACTATCGTAATTCAATTTCTCTTGAAGTGGCAGATCTCTTCTTTCTTCCTCATCAGAAAGAAGTTTACTCCAATCTAATTCATTGCATATTTCATCTAATTGATCAGGAGAATAACCAGCAGCATATAAGCCTCCAACTAATCCACCCATACTAGTTCCTCCAATATAATCAATATGAATTCCTTCTCGTTCAAGTACTTTTAAAACTCCCACATGAGCAAGCCCT
>QMPB01000039.1 GCA_003648395.1 Bacteroidota bacterium | reverse complement strand
ATTTTAGAGCATAATTTGTAATTTATTAGTTGAATATAGGCAGGCAGTCCTTTTTCTATTACAAAAAACTCAATACTTCATAAACCCTACCGAACCACAGCAATTTTAAAAGTCCTAGTTTCATTAAGAGTTCTTATCACCATAATATAATAACCTTGATTTAAACTATTGAAATTATAGCTCTCATATATTCGATCTTGATTTGTATAATCTTTTAGGTAAATCATTTTACCAGTTAAATCAAATACAGCAATTTGTGATGAGGAAGGGGCTGATAACTCTACTTCTACCCTTTTCATTTGAGTCACTTAGGGTATCGAAGAATTTAAAAAATAAATGTATTATTACCTTGATGAATTGTAAGACCCGTCACATTCTTATAAGATTCTTTTATGACTAATTCAATAATCTCATTTATCCTTTTTAAAAACCGGCAGACGGCATTAATCCCAATAAAAACAGAAATAACGCCCTAAAAGTGCATTTTAATGGTTTTTTGTGAGCTGTTATAATGATGGAATGCGATAATTCCGATAATTATTGGAACGCGCACCAGCGCCACTGTAGTATTCGTGTGGCATCTGAGGGGTTTTTAAAATCTTCTTCTGTTTTGGTTTTCATTTAGATAAGTATTTCGTTTTTTATTAGTCTATTTTTTCAATAGACACAACGAGTAAATATAATAGCAATCCATTAAATATACACCATAAGAGATAATAAATATTTATTCATAAAAGCCCTTTTTACAAGCTCTTAAGCAATTCTGTAATAATAGTAGTAAGTTTAGGCTCAGCAGCTTTAGCAGCAATAAGCACTTCATCATGCGATACTTTTTCTACCTGATTGGCAATACCCAAATCGGTAACTATAGAAGTGCCAAAGCATGGAATACCTGCATGGCGAGCAACTATTGCCTCTGGCACAGTGCTCATTCCTACTGTATCGCCACCTGCAGCTCTAAAATATTTATATTCGGCAGGGGTTTCAAAAGTTGGCCCTGAAGTGCCAGCATAAACACCTTCATGTAGAAAAATATTATTTGCCTTAGCAATTTTATGAGCCTTTATAATAAGCTCTTTGCTATAAACTTCGCTCATATCAGGAAAACGAACGCCCAGTCTATCATCATTAGGTCCCATTAGAGGGCTATCGGGAAACATATTTATATGATCGTTGATAAGCATTATATCGCCAACCTTAAAATCAGGATTCATTCCGCCAGCAGCATTAGAGATTATAAGAAGTTCAACTTTAAAGGCTTGCATTATACGCACAGGGAAAGTTACTTCTTGCATACTATAACCTTCATAATAATGAAATCTTCCTTGTAGTGCAATAACATTCTTTCCTCCAAGCTTACCAAATATAAGTTGTCCGCTATGCCCTTTTACTGTTGACACAGGGAAGTTAGGGATTTCGCCATAAGGGATTGCTACTTCTACCTCTATTTGATTTCCTAAATTTCCTAGTCCAGAGCCTAGTATTATTCCTATTTCTGGCTGTGTTTTTATTCTAGTCTTTAGGTATGCTGTAGTTTCTTGAATTTTCTCGTACATAATCAGTTATTATTGTATTAAACTCTTTATTGCCTCCAATAAACGAAATTCCAATTGGGAGGACAAAAATTGGAAGACTTTTAAATGCTGTGCCTTTAGATATACTTTTAAGGCGTACAGAATCTTTCTCGCTAATAACTATTAAATTATTAGAGCCTGCAAAAGTATTAAATTTTTCAATAAATGACTGTATATCTTTAATTGTAAAATTATAATGATCGCGAAATTCTAAATGCTCTATTATAGAAGCTGAAAATTTATTTGATATATATTCTAGCATTGGTTTTGGATTTGCAATACCACTAATTATCAGAATATTATCTATTTTTCTATTAATATCGTGTTCTTTATTTGATGGTATAAAATCCTTATACTCTACCGTAGAAAATAATATTGGAGAATTAGTATGATTGCTAATTTCTTTTGATAACTCTTCTTTTTCTGAATTAGAAATAAGCTTTGGGCATTTGCTCACTATTACCAAATCTGACCTGCTGGCTGCATCAGGGCATTCGCGCAGCCTACCCATAGGCATGGATTTATCGCGGGTAAATATTTTCTTATAATCGGTAAGTAGAATGTTTAGTCCGGCTTTTATTGCCCTATGCTGATAAGCATCATCAAGTAGTATAACATCAATATTGGGCTCAGCAAATAGTAGTTTAGTAACAGCCTCAACCCTGTCTTCTCCAACAAATACCTTTATTTTAGGATACTTAAGTTTAATCTGTAATGGTTCATCGCCGCTTTCTTGAGCTGTAGAATTAATCTCAACTTCTCTGAAGCCCTTAGTGCGCCTACCATAGCCTCTACTTAGTGTAGCAATATTATAATCATTGTGTAATAGCTCTATTAGGCATTCAATATGTGGAGTTTTGCCACTGCCTCCAACTGCCAAATTGCCAACATTAATAATTGGAATATCAAATTCTGAGGATTTAATAATTCCCGAATCAAATAATAGTCCCCGAAGCTTGGTGATAATTGCGTACATCTATTTTATTAAAGATTATTACTTATGCGAAAATACTAAGTTTTTGCTTACATCTACTATGTAAATTTGAATACACTATTTTTGTTATATATTCAGCACTTATGATATTAGTAATTTTTATTGTTAGACAGATTTATGAATTGTAAATTATTGTATATTTGTATAATTAATGACTATTGCAAGTTTCAATGGTTATAGTTAGTTTATACTATAGCTGTCATTTCAATTTCATGTTAAATTAGAGCCCCATTATATGCGAAACAATAATATTTTAATATTTATATCAGCATTATTTTTCTTCTCCATAAGCTCAGTAAATTCATTCTCTCAGGACACAACTTTTGCAAGAGAAACCATTCGTAAGCTTTGTAGCCCAGAGTTTGCAGGTAGAGGATATGTTGACAAAGGTGATAGAATTGCGGCTAATTATATTTCTTCAAAATTTGCTGACTTTGGACTTAGTGCCTTAACAAAAGATTATCTTCAGCCTTTTAATATGAAGATAAATACAATTACACATGTTAATCATTTTATTATATCCGATGACACTTTGGTGCCGGGAGTAGATTATTATATTTCTAATGCTTCGCAAAGTATGAATGGCACCTATGATCTTAAATTTATTAACGATAGCCTTTTCAATACAAATAAGGATTATATGCAGAATCTGTTAATGCTTAATCTTTCTAATATAATACTAGTATTTGAAAGTTCTAAAAGTGCCTTTAGGTATAATTTTAAAACTCATATTGGAGGGCTAATTTTTCTTCATGATAATGATATAGGATATTGGGATTTTAGAGGGGCTCAAAATCCCAATAAATACGTAATAATAGATATGTTAGATTCTTTATTAAATAGAAATACTAAGTCAATAAAGCTATCATTTAGGAGCAAGTTTCATAATGAATATACTACTAATAATGTGTTGGGCTATGTAAAAGGCAAGGTGTATTTAGACTCATTTATAGTAATTACAGCTCATTACGACCATATGGGTAAAATGGGCCAAGATGTGTACTTCCCAGGCGCAAATGATAATGCAAGTGGCACTGCTATGATGATGGATTTAGCGAGATATTTTTCTGATTCATTAAATCAGCCAGATTATAGTATACTGTTTATTGCTTTCTCAGGGGAGGAGGTTGGTTTATTAGGTTCAAAATATTATGTTCGTAATCCTCTTTTTAATCTTAAAAAAATAAAGATGTTAGTAAACCTTGATATGGTGGGTACTGGCAGCGATGGTATTAAGGTTGTAAATGGTTCTGTTTATAAAAAGGAATTGGAAAAGCTAAGAAAAATAAATACAAAGCATAAATATCTAAAAGCAGTAAATAGTAGAGGAGAGAGTTGCAATAGCGATCATTGCTATTTTTATAAAATAGGTGTGCCTTCAGTATTTATTTATACCATTGGCGATGAGTATAAGGAATACCATAATATTTATGATACAGCAGATAAGTTGCCTTTGACTAAATATCCAGAGGTTTTCAGCTTAATTAGAGATTATATTATTGAGTATTAAATAAAATGGCAAATACAAATTTAGTATTAGCAAAATTATAGACAAAATATGTCGAAATTATATATTATTCCTACACCCATAGGAAATTTAGAAGATGTAACCTTACGGGCATTACGTATTCTCAAGGAAGTTGATTATGTATTGGCAGAAGACACTCGCACATCGCGAAAATTCTTTAATCATTACGAAATTGATACGCCTTTGCGAGCTTATCATATGCATAACGAACATTCGGCTATGCCTGCAATAATGGAAGCATTACAGAATGCCGAAAGTGTAGCATTAATTTCTGATGCCGGAACTCCAGCTATTTCTGACCCAGGTTTTCTGTTGGTACGCGAGGCCATTAAAAATAATGTTGATGTGGAATGCTTGCCAGGAGCTACAGCTTTTGTGCCAGCTCTTGTAAATAGTGGCTTGCCTAATGAGAAGTTTATCTTTGAAGGCTTTCTGCCACATAAAAAAGGTCGTCAAGGCAGGATTCTGAAAATGGCGGAGCATGAGCATAGTTTCATTCTCTACGAATCGCCTCATCGCCTTATTAAAACTCTTAAGCAGTTGGCCGAATTTCTTGAAGAAGATCGTCAAGCATCCATAAGTCGTGAGATTAGTAAAATGTTTGAAGAAACAAAACGAGGTAGTCTGAAAGAACTGATAGAATATTTTGATAAAGGTAAAATTCGTGGCGAGTTTGTAATTATTGTTGCGGGTAAAAGCAAGAAGTAATGTTTTGTGGTGAAGCTTAAGCTTTTGAATACCTTTATATTAAAGTAAAAATAGAGATTTGTGGTATTCTCAATTAAATGGCAATAAATAATAATCAAGGATGTCAAATTGTTTCGTAAATTTGCAATCGATTTTAAAACTAAGGAAAGTAAATATTATATTATGAAGAAGTTAGCAATACAGTTAGTAATGGTAGCCATAGTTTTTTTTCTAGGCTATAAAGTTTTTGAAAGTATTATGGAGCCAGTAGAGTATAAAAAATCTACTGACATTCGTGAAAAAGTGATTAAAAGTAAACTTGGGTACATTAAAACTTTAGAGATTGAGTATAAAAAAGTTTATGGTACATATATTAGTAGTTTCGATACACTGATAGATTTCTATCACAATGATAGTATGCCTCAAGTAAAGAAAATTGGTACTGTACCTGATACTCTTACGGAGGAGGTTGCTTTGGAAATGGGTATTATTTCTCGTGATACTACACGAATTGCTATTAAGGACACGCTTCTTAAGGATATGGTAGATTTTAATGTTGATGAATTAGCATTTGTTCCTTTTACTCATGGTAAAAAGAAATTTGAGCTAAATTCGGGAACTGTGGTAAGAGCTAATTTTGATGTGCCTGTTTTTGAAGTAAAATGTTATAAAGTAGATTACTTAGCAGAAATTAAAGCTCAAGAGCTACTTCATAACGATATCCTTATTATGAAGGAAGAAGATAAATTTCCTGGTTTGAAACTAGGTTCGCTTACTGAGCCTTCTACTGACGGTAACTGGTAAGTAGTGTTGATAAAACAAATACATAAAATAGAGAATAAAAGTATCACTGCGGTAGATGCTTTAAAGTATAGAATGTCCATTAATGTAAAACTTGATGGACTTTCTTTGCTTATATTGCAAGGCGAAGAAACCATTGTTGCATTGAATTATCAATGGCAAGAGAGCAATTGGGAAGACTGTTCTACCAATTTTGAACAAATATTAAAGGATAATAGTTTTGTTGTCTTTAATTATAAAAGTGTAGATGTTTTTATTGAGAGTGTTCACTCTACTATTATTCCCAAAGAGTTTTTCAAGGATTTTAATAAGCAAGATTTATTAAGCCAATATTTGGGGAATAATGAGTTTATGGCTTTCTCTCAAGAACTTAAAGCAGAAGATGCTGTTTTGATTTTTGGCGTACATAAAATCTTGAATACTATTATTTCTAAGTATTTCGTAAATGCTAGAGTGCTTCATTCTTCAGCAATGTTTATCGATAGTGTTTTATTGGCAAAGAAGAATAACTCCTATATATCACTCAAAGTAAGAACTAATAACTTTGAGGTAATTGCTTATAATGATAGTAAGCTTTTGGCACATAACAATTTTGCATATAAAACAATTGACGAGTTTATGTTTCTATTGTTGAGTTTTGTAAAACAACAGCACTTTGATATTGATAAAACGAGACTAGTATTATGTGAGGATCTTTTGTTGGATTCCAAAATTGCCACTCAATTGAAAATGTTTTTCTCTAATATAGAGGAGTTTAATAATAATGCTAATAATGAGAATGAAAAAGTATTTTATTCATTAAAAACCAATACTATAATTGCGAATAATTAGCGGCACATTGAAATCTAGGCGAATAAATACGCCAACAAACCTCCCTGTGCGCCCAACCACTGATAAGGCAAAGGAAGCACTTTTCAATATTTTACAAAACACATACTATATAGAAGACCTAAACGTTCTTGATTTATTCTCAGGCACAGGAAATATATCCTACGAATTTTGCTCTCGCGAAAGTGATACTGTTACATCTGTAGAACAAAATAGTAAATGCATTAATTTTATAAAAGAAACAAAGGAAAAATTTGAGTTGGATAATCTACAGGTTATTCAATCCGATTGCTTTAGTTTTCTTAAATCAGTAAAAAGTAAATATCATATTATTTTTGCTGACCCGCCCTATGATATGCCCAACTATGATGAAGTTATAGATTTGGTATTTTCTCGTGATTTGCTCGATGAAGAAGGGGTGTTGATTATGGAACATTCTAGAGATACAAATTTGAGTAAGAATGAGTTTTTTAAGGAGAGAAGGAAATATGGAGGTGTTAATTTCAGCTTTTTTAAGAAAGAATAACTAAATTTGGTGTGAAATACTTTAATTAAATGCTGATTATTGAAATAAAAGATTATTTTTGCACGCAATATTATTTAATACAACACCAAGGTAGCTGATAATGTAGGTTCCTTTGATAATAAACAAACATTAACTATGATGAACAAAACAACTAAACTATTTCTAAGTCTATTGGCTATGGTTTTAATAACGAGTTCTTGTTATAAAGAAGAGAGTTTTTATACTGAGGATTATGACTTAACAATTACGCATTATGATGTGGAATTTGATTTTAGTACATATAAAACTTTTTATATTACTGATTCTGTTGGTATTATAAGTGACTATATTAAAAGAGGTGATGACAATTGGATAGCATTTTATGGACGTAATGGAGCATCTGTAGCAGTAATAAAGAGTGTTACTCAACATTATTTAGATTTGGGATATACATTACTTGATTCAATGAAAACAAACACTGATAGTGCAGATTTTGCTGTTAATGCAACAATGACACTAAATGAGCAAACAGGTTATTCTTATTATCCAGGATATTGGTATGGCTACCCAGGTTATTGGGGTGGCTGGGGATGGGGTTATGGCTACTATAAAGGAGCTAAATCTAATTCTAGTGATGCATACTATGGTGGTTACTATGGTGGATATTATCCTTGGTATGGATATGGTTATTCTTATACTTATAAAACTGGTAATTTGATGCTTGAGATGGCTGATGGTCAAAAAGTAAGAGATATGCTTAGATTCTTAAATCAAGGGCCAAGTTATTCTCCATCTGATCCTGATGCTCCAGCTATGCATTATGTATGGTCTGCATTTATTGATGGATACCAATCAGGAGATAATAATGTTGAAAGAGTAATCAATGGTATTGATGAAGCTTTTGAGAATTCACCTTATTTAAAACATAATTAAGATAAGAATAATGAAAAGAACTATAATATTTATATTCGCAATGGTAATGTTTGCTTCGGTTTCGTTTGCAGATGGTGTGCCAACCAAGAATAATACAAATGCAACGAAAACTATTGCTGCGCCTAGTTTTGATGATGATAATTTCTTGCTTCCTGATGGATATTTTAATATCAATTATAACCTAGGTTGGTCAGTAGGCCAAATGAACTCTTATATTAATACGAATTCGTATCGTGGTTTTTCTATCGATGGAAGAAAGTTTATTAATGATAATTTTACTGTTGGTGGTTATATGAGCTGGACAGGTTTCTACGAGAAATTTGAACGTAAAACATATCAAGTAGATGAAAGTACAACTGTTACAGGTGTTGGAACAAACACTTATTATAATTTTAATATTGGAATGAATGTTCATTATTATCCACTTAAAAATGGTGTAATTAGACCTTATATTGGTGTAAATTTGGGTCCAACATGGCAAACATTAAGTACACAATTAGGAAGATTTTATATTGAAGACCGATCATGGCAATTTATGGTGGCTCCTGAATTAGGAGTATTTATACCGTTTGGTGCAGGGAGTGATATTGGTATTAATACTGGTGTTCGTTATAATTTGGTGTCATTTAAAAATACGACCTTTGGTTTTGATCATGGCATAACTTATATGCAATGGTTTGTTGGTGTTACTATGGAATACTAAATTAAAAATTATCAAAAAATATATTAGGGGCTTTTAGCCCCTTTTTTTTTATCTTTGTTCTAAAGTTTTGTAATGAGAATTCTTATAATACATGAGGTGCATAAGGTGTTGGAAGACTTATTGCGTGGTAAAGGCCATTCTGTAGATTCCCTTATGCAATTGAGCAGAGATGAGGTTTTGTCTATTCTGCCTAAGTATGATGGCTTAATAGTGCGCAGTGCATTGAAGGTTGATAAAGAAGTAATAGATGCAGGCACTAAATTAAAGTTTATTGGACGACTTGGTGCTGGAATGGAAGGCATTGATGCCGATTATGCTACAGAACATAATATTGTTCTTTATAACGCTCCTGAAGGCAATCGCTCTGCAGTAGGTGAGCAAAGTGTAGGTATGTTGCTTTCGTTGTTTAATAACCTTAATAGAGCTGATAAGGAGGTTCGCAAAGGAATATGGAAACGTGAAGCTAACCGTGGAGAAGAAATACAAGGGAAAACAGTAGCAATTATAGGTTATGGAAATATGGGAAGTGCCTTTGCCGAAAAAATTAGCGGCTTTGGAGCAAAAGTAATTGCATACGATAAATATAAAAAGAACTATGGAAATGAGTTTGTAGAGGAAGTTAGTTTGCAAGAAGTGTTTAATAATGCGGATATCCTTAGTCTGCATACGCCTTTGCAAGATGACACCTTTCATATGGTAAATAAAGAATTTCTAAAATCATTTAAAAAAGAGATTACTTTGATAAATACATCAAGAGGACAAGTGGTTAATACTCCTGATTTGGTGGAGTGTTTAAATAGTGGAAAAATAAATGGAGCTTGCCTCGATGTTATTGAATATGAGGGAATGAGTTTTGAAGCTGTTATGAATAATGAAGATAAAGTAGTGTTTGATTTTCTTAAGAAATCTGATAAAGTTATTCTAAGCCCACATATTGCTGGCTGGACTCATCAAAGTAATGAAAGAATGGCCAGTGTTTTAGCTCATAAAATATTGCTGAATACTGCAAACTGAAGACTGCAAACTGAATAAACCCTACTTTTTAACTCTCCCAGGATTGTCAGAAATAAATGCGCCCCAACTGCCATAAGATTTTTTATCTCCTATGGGATTTCTTTGATATGCATGGCAAACTGCAGTTGCCAATCCATCAGTTGCATCAAGCAAATCAGGTACTTTCTTTAATCCAATAATACTTTTCAACATAGCGGCTACTTGCTCTTTAGACGCGTTGCCATTTCCAGTAATAGCTTTTTTTATTTTTTTTGGTTCATATTCTGTATAATCCATTTCTCTATGCAAAGCTGCTGCTATTGCAACTCCTTGTGCTCTTCCTAGTTTAAGCATTGATTGTACATTCTTGCCAAAAAACTGTGCTTCAATTGCCAATTCATTTGGTTTATACTCATCGATAATAGCTAAAGTTTTTTGAAAAATCTTTTTTAATTTTTGTGAAGGGGTGCTAAGTTTGTTTAATTTTACCACTCCAAGGGCAATAAGTTCAATTTTATCGCCTTTTTGGTGGATTAGTCCATAACCCATAACAGTGGTTCCGGGATCAATTCCTAATATTATTCGGTCTTTACGCAAAACTTAAGATTTATTACTAATTATTACCAATGTCAACAAATATATATAAAACATACAATACTATTATAAAAATTGTAATAATAATAGTTTCTATTAGCTTTCTGATAAATCAATTATTTATTAAACAGGATATTATGGAGTTATGGAATAGCTTTATTAATATTTTTGATAATAATTACTCCATTGTATTATTTATAATAACCGTACTTGCAATGCCATTAAATTGGTCTATTGAAGCCTATAAGTGGAAATATTTGCTTAAAGATACCGAAGAAATATCTTTTTCTACTGCTCTACGAGCAATATTTAGCGGAACTACCATTAGTGCAGTTAGCCCTAATCGTACAGGCGATTATTTGGCAAGAGTATTTGTGCTTAATAAAACTGGTTTTTGGCATGGAGTACTAATTACTCTTATTGGTAGTTATGCGCAGAATATTGTTACTCTTGTGGTTGGAGGATTTGCATTCTTTGGACTTTTTGCCCCAAAACTTATAGCGTTAGGCTATCTATCGGCAGATATACTTTTATACTTCGAAATAGTATTCTTTATAGTCTTAGTTATTATTATTATTCTGTATTATAAAATTTCTCTTCTTACAAATATAGTTCCTAAAAAATGGCGAAGAATTCATATTATCGTTAATATTTTTAAGCAGTTTAAATTTAATAAGCTTTCTATAGTTCTAAATATTAGCCTAATACGATACCTTGTATATACTTTACAATACTATCTTATCCTAAGAGCTGTTGGTTTTACCGATTTAGGTATATTTGAAGGAATGGCACTGGTTACTTCTACATTTTTAATAAATTCTATCAGGCCAAGTATAGCATTATTAGAAATAGGTATTAGAGGCTCTGTTGCTATCTTTGTTTTTGGTTTATATTATGGCTTTGATGTAGATTATCAGAATCAAGTTTTTGCAGCATCTTCTATAATTTGGTTTATTAATATTGTATTGCCTGCCATTATAGGGTTATTTTTTATTAGGGATCTTAAGTTTTTCAAAAAAAATACTAAGAATGATTAATCAAATTCTATTAGTAGTTATTATTATTGCAATTATTTATGCTATTGTAATTATTGCTTTTACTTATGGTTGGCGGAGAATAAAACCTACGCTTATTCATTCTGATTATAAACCTAATACTCAGTTTAGTATTATCATAGCATTCTATAACGAAGAAGATAATATAATAAATCTACTATCGGATTTGGAAAAAATAGACTATCCAAAAGATAAATTTGAAATACTATTGGTAAATAATGAATCCATAGACGATACAGCAATTATTATCCGCGATTATATATTTCAGAACGACTCCAAAATGGTATTATATAATAGTGCCGGGGGAAAGAAAGAAGCGGTATGGAAAGGTATAAATGAAGCAGAGCATGATTATGTTTTATCATTAGATGGAGATTGTAGAATTCCACCATTACTTCTTAAGAATTATGATGTAGAATTACAAAAACGAGATCTAAAGTTTATCTCTGGGCCAGTTGCTTTTGTTTCTAAAGGCAAATTTTGGGGCAGGTTTATGGAATTTGAATTTATGAGCCTGGTTGCGAGTGGGGCAGGAGCAATAGGAATTGGGTTGCCGATAATGGCCAATGCTGCAAATATGGTATTTGAAACTAAAGTTGCTTTAAAAGCTGAGCATGTTTACAATAGTGATATTGCTTCTGGTGATGATGTTTTTTTACTTAATTATGTGATTAAAAACTACGGACGAAAGTATGTAGGGTTTTTAAAATCAGAGGATTCAATAGTTACTACAGAAGCACCTCTAAGTTTAAATTCGTGGGTGAATCAAAGACTACGCTGGGCCTCAAAGGCAAAGGGATACTCTATAAATGCTACAAGTATTACGGCATTGGTTATACTTGGATTTAACATGACTACAATAGCTTTACTTATTCTTTCATTTCTAAGTATTAAATACTTATACGTTCTAGTAATTATTCTTTTATTTAAAACAATAATAGACTTTCAAATCCTTAAGATGTCATCAATATTTTTTAGTAAAAGACCTTTACTAAAGTATATATTTATATTCGAAACTATATACCCTTTCTATATTGTAATTATTAGTTTTGCAGCACTCTTCCATAAGAAAGAATGGAAAGATGAAATGTAGGATGTGTTAGGTCTTTTTTTGATGTATCATAGCAATATAAACCAATATTAATAAAATAAAAAATCCCATAATAAATACATATTATGGGATATTAAAATCTCTTATTCTATAATACTAAAGCTCATCAAATGCAGTTGATATTCTGCTTGCTAAGTCAATAAACTCTTCCTGCTCAAGCTTTAGTTTTGGCTGCTTAAAATCCATATCATATATAGTATTTATAGGAATGACATGAATATGAGTATGTGGTACTTCTAAACCTATTACAGTAAATCCAATTTTCTTACATGGAACAATACTTTCTACAGCCTTGCCAATTTTTTTAGCAAACTTCCATAGTTCAGCAGTTGTATCATCATCTAAATCTAAGATATAGTCAACTTCTTTTTTAGGAATAACTAGAGTATGACCTTTAGCCAATGGATTAATATCCATAAAGGCAAAAAAATCGTCATTCTCTGCAATTTTATATGAAGGAATTTCTCCATCAATAATTTTTGAAAATATTGTAGCCATAATAAATTATCTATCTATTTTAACAATTTCGAAAGTCATAACACCTCTAGGAACCTGAATTTCAGCTAGATCTCCAACAGATTTCCCCAATAATCCCTTAGCAATAGGAGAAGAAACGGAAAGTTTTCCATTCTTTATATCCGATTCCTTTTCAGGAACTAGCATATATAGCATCTCTTTGCCATTGGCAGTATTCTTAATGGTAACTTTCGTTAATAAAAGCACCTTAGTAGTGTCTATTTTACTTTCGTCAATTAATCGAGCATTCTGAAGTAGTGTTTGTAGCTTCGATATTTTTAGCTCCAATAATCCTTGTGCTTCTTTTGCTGCATCGTATTCTGCATTTTCTGAAAGGTCTCCCTTATCTCTTGCTTCACCAATTGCCGCTGATATTGCAGGGCGATCAACTGATACAAGTTGGTTTACTTCTGCCCTTAACTTATTTAAACCCTCTTCTGAGAAATATTGTATTTCTGACATATTCTATTATTTTTATTAATCTCAATTATAACAACGAATAAAGCCTTTGCCTTATTACATCCTTGTTATATTTAACTGTTAAATTGCTGTAGCCCTATTATTACCTCAGGAATGGGTTTATTTTTTAATAAACCTTAAAGGTAAGGGCTTGCTAACTATACATTATCAAAAAATCAGAAGGCCTTTCGAGCTTCTGATTATCTGTTTGCAAAAATACGCAAAATTTTAATTCTATCTTACGTTTTATTCTAAAAGGGTAATTTATAGGTGAACTCTTATACCTACGCTATGAGATCCAGCAAATGGATTTGATGATTGGTAAGCATAATCAATGCTAAAACCACCTTCTTTACCTTTTTTGAATGGAGCACCAATAGAAAGACCAGCAGCAAATCCTGTAGAAGCTGTTGCTCTAGTTTGGTCATCAAGAATTCCATTCTCATAACCATAACCAGCTCTTAGCTCAAGAAATTGTCCCCACTTAAAGTGAATTCCTAGACTATGAATATCGTTAGTAAAAGAATTTGATGTAAAGTTATATGAAGGAATTAAATGCATTGTTTCATTTAGTTCAAAATCGTAGCTACCACCAATTCGGATAAGCGTAGGAAGTTCAAATCCTGCAGAACGCTGCTCCACTGTCATTGCATTGCTTTGACCAGGAACAAAACCTCTAAAAGAAAGACCATCACCTGAGTATTGCATATTCTGACCTACATTCTTAAGAGCTACACCAAACTTAATTTGCTCATCTTTACCAGTTACATACTGAATACCAGCATCAATAGCTATAGTAGAAGCTTTAGTATCAGAAGTAGATTGACTTATCATCTTAATATTAATACCACCATATATACTATTCGAGAATGCTTTAGCATACGATAAATTAATATTACTTGCCGTTGGAGCAAAAGTGCCAATACCGCCTTCTGGCTGATCAACTGTTGTAATTTCCATTTCGCCATATGATATTGACATAACAGATAATCCAATTACACCACCATTTTCTCCAAGTTTTTGAGCTATACCAAATGATGCTATATTAGTTCCAGTACCTTTTAACCAAGTAGTATTAGAGAAAATAACCTCAGTACTATGCGTATGAGCTAAACCTGCTACATTAAGAAATTGAGATTCAATTCCCATTACGTATGATGAGTTAGCACGAGCTAAACCATTACTTCTTGCCCACGGATTTATTAATAACTGAGATGCGCCTGCCTCTCCAGCTCTATCTTTATTTCCTGCATAAGCCTCACCAAATACTAGTGTAAATACTAGGCTTAAAATTAATAATTTGTAAATTTTATTCATTTGCATAAATTTTAATTATTCCAGTAATTTCGGAACTGTTTTAAGAAAACTTACATATAAAAAACCAATTTATGATTAGCCTTTTATATGTTTGTTTTCATATACTATGTTTATGATATAATCTTATTAAAATGCATTTAAGTCAATCGGACGTAATACACCAAACCATTTTATTATTTTCTCACCAATACCCGGTGCATTAACGTGGATATAATAAACACCACTAGCAATAGGAATATTAGCTTGATTCTTAAGATCCCAATCGATCCATGTATTTGTTTCGTCCTTACTATAAGTACGAACTAAAGTACCATTGGTAGCAAAAATCTTAATTGTACAACGCTCAGGCAGATTAGTTATTCTAACTCTATTATCAAGCTGATCCGACTCGTAAGCTGAATAAGCATAATAAGGATTTGGAACAACTCTTATTAAATCTAAAGCTGAAACTGCTGTTTCATTATGACCAATTTTTGCTGCAATATTATTTGTGTTGAAAGAATATGCTGGGTAACCATTATTATAGCCAGTACCACTAGCACGATTCCAAACGTCTTTCTTGTATGAATGATCCACTCTTAGTTTTACAGTAGCTTCATTATT
>QMPB01000038.1 GCA_003648395.1 Bacteroidota bacterium | reverse complement strand
TCTTTTTAATTGGAGCATTAATATTTGCTTTAGTATGTTTTAATTCTTTGATGCTAGTATTGTCAATTCAATCAAAATTTAAAAAAGAAATATCAATTCAAAGATCTTTGGGAGCCTCATTTTCAAATATCAAAAAATTTGTTTTACAAGACTCCATACTACATATACTATTATCAATAATTATAGCTGTTGTATTTTTAGTGTTGGTCGATCCTTTTGTGCAAAAACTTTTTAGGGTTGGCTTACTTTCTTCATTTACTAAGATCGGTTTTATTACAATCTTTGGCTCGCTTTTTACAGTAGCTTTTTTATTAAATTATTTAGTGCCAATGCGTTGGACTTATCGTTTTTTCTTTACGGAAAACAAATCTCCCAAAAGTTCTATATTTAGTAAATATACTAATACAGTTCTGTTAAGCTTCCAAATTGCAATTTCAGTTTTCTTTTTTGTCTTTATGTATGTTATTTATAGCCAATTTCATTTTATCAAAAGTTTTGATAAAGGTTATAATTCACATAATTTGGTATATGTTGAATTAAGAACAAAAAGCCTTTACTCAAAGGATAAACTTATAAAATCAGAAGTATCAAAGCTACCAAATATTCTTTCAACAAGTCTATCGGATGACCTTCCAATATGGGGTTTGTCAGGTAACGGGTTTTATAAAGATTCACAACAAAAAGAACTTAAAATATTTAGAAATATCTATGTTGATAAAGATTTTTTTAATTGCTTAGATATTGAATTAACGGGTAGAAGTTTTTCTGGGACAAATTATAATGAGGTGATTATAAGTGAAGGAGTTACTAAGGTATTTGGTATGCAAAATAATGCTGTTGATAAAACAATTTATAGGGGTGCCGATCTAAAAATAAAAGCTGTATGCCCTGACATTGTATCTTATTCTTTGCACTCTAAAATAGAGCCAACAGTTTTTAGTTTTTATAATGAGTCATCATCTTATTCTATTTTAACAATTAAGTTGAATAATAAAAATATCTTTCAAACAGTAAATCAAATAAAGAAAAAAATAGAAGAATTAGCACCCAATCAAGTAGTGCAAGTAAAATTCTTTGATGAACAACTAAAACAAAATTACGAAATTGATAGAGCTATTCAAACTTCGATAAATTTCTTTGCCTTATTAGCGGCAATTATCACTCTCGCAGGTCTTATTGGTTTTACTATGAGGATGATGGAGAATAGAACAAAAGAACTTGCAATTAGAAAAGTTAATGGAGCATCTGCAATTTCTTTACTTGTTTTGCTGAATAAGTCATTTTTGTGGACAACTTTAGGAGCATTGCTTGTAGCGATTCCAGCATCATTCTATGTTAGCGAATTTTATTTGCAGAATTATGCATACTCAATAAAGCTTTCTACAGTATTATTTGTATTTGCCGGGCTTGTAACAATAATATTGATTGCATTAACAGTTTCATTATTTACTATGAAAACAATAAGAGAAAACCCAGTAAAAACTTTGAGATATGAGTAGAAGAGGAAAGCCTGCCTGTCGGCTAGGCAGGGCTAAAGGGGAAAGTAGCATAACAACAAACAAATAAATATATAAAATGATTAAGACAGAAAAATTAACCAAGGTGTTTCGTACCGATGAGGTGGAAACTTACGCATTACATAATGTAGATTTGCACATTAAAGATGGAGAATTTGTTGCTATTATGGGACCTTCGGGCTGTGGTAAATCTACTTTGCTAAATATTATTGGACTTTTGGATAATCCCACTGAAGGAAGCTATATTTTTGATGGACATGATGTTTCCAAACAAAAGGAAAAAGACCGTACTAAATTTCGTAAAGGGAGAATAGGATTTGTTTTTCAGAGTTTTAATCTTATTGACGAACTTAATGTGTATGAAAATGTTGAGTTGCCATTAGTTTATCTTAAAATGAAGGCATCGGAGAGAAAACAGAAAGTAGAAGAGGTTCTTCAAAGAATGAAAATAGGTCATAGGGCTAAGCATTTTCCTCAGCAGCTTTCTGGAGGTCAGCAGCAAAGAGTAGCTTTTGCTAGGGCGGTGGTTGCTAATCCCGACCTTATTCTTGCCGATGAGCCTACTGGTAATCTAGACTCAAAAAATGGAATTGAAGTGATGAATCTTCTTACCGAGCTCAATCAGGAAGGCACTACCATCATTATGGTTACCCATTCTCAGCGTGATGCCGGATTTGCCCATCGTACAATCAATCTACTTGATGGAGAAGTTATAGTAGAGCAAGTTAATGAAAAATAGAGTGTTAACCTTTATGTATTAAATTACTTATTATGAACTTAAATATAGTTCTTCGGCGAATAAATAAATACAAAGCTTATTTCTTAGTTAATACACTTGGTTTAACTTTAGCTTTTGTAAGTGTTTTTATAATTCTCTCTTACGTATGGAGTGAGCTGAATTACGATCGTTTTCATAGCAATGCCGATAGAATTGTAAGATTAACTATGAATTCTAATACTGGCAAAAGCTCTTTAATTGATGCTCGTATTTATGGTTCTATGGCCCCCTATTTAGAAAAAAAATTTCCTGAGATAGAAGCTGTTAATCGCTTGATGTCGTGGAGAAAAGCTACAGTAACAATTGATGAAAACTCTTTTTATTCAAAAAAAGTTTTTAGTGTAGATAGTGGTTTCTTCAACCTCTTTAGTTTCAGGCTTTTGCAAGGAGATAAAGATAATTTATTCAATAAACCCAACCAAGTTGCCATTTCCAAATCTATGGCTATTACTTATTTCGGAACAACAGATGTAATAGGTAAGCAACTCCAGATTCTGTATCAAAGAAAAATGAAGCCTGATAATTTCACCATCGCCGGTATCTTTGATGATTTCCCCTCCAATTCTCATTTTAAAGCTGATTTTCTTTGCTCATACCTTGATATGAAACGCCCTGCCGATTGGACCTATAGCTACCTTTTGTTATCTCCAGAGGTAAATTATATTGATTTACAAAAGAAAATTCAGCTAGAAATGGATTCCCTAAATGCTAAAAGAGAAGTTAGAAATTTGTTTTATCTTCAGCCTGTCACCGATATTCATTTCTATAGTCATAAATCAAGAGAATTGAGTCAGAATGCAAATATTCAATCTGTTATCTTGCTTTTTAGTGGAGCTTTGATAATACTGATTATTGCTTTAATCAATTTTGTTAACCTCAATTATGTACAATTTATTAGCAATATAAAAAACAGAAAAATAAGACTTGTAAATGGTGCTTCAAATATTTCTCTGAGTTTAGACTTTTTGAAAGAAATTCTTATTTTAACGTTAGTAGTAATATTCTTGTCTATTATTTCCATTAGATTTTTTACCAATGAATATGGAAATCTTGGATTTGAATTATTACCAATAAAACTGTTTTACATTTTCATTATTAGTTTTTTTATAATTCTTGTTTTATTTGCTTTAATCCCTTCATTATTTTGGAATAATGCCAATAGTGTTGTCACTACGTCCTCAAAAAAGAAAAATTACAGAATTTCTATTATAATCCAATTGGGTCTTTCTATTATTGCAATTATTGCTTCTTTAACAATCAGAGAACAAATAGATTATATCAATAAATTACACCCGCAGGCTCATAATACTCATATTATTGTAATTCCAGAAAATTCTGGAGCAGTTGTGCATAAGTTCGAAAGTTTTAAAGGGAGTCTCTTAAAACATTCTGAAATTATTTCAGTAACTGCGGCATCAGAACCTCCTGCCGGTATAGTTACCGATAATTTTAATTTTTCTTTTGATAATCAGAAATCAGAAAAGAAAAAATCCCTTAATACTTTAATCATTGATACAAATTTCTTTAGCTTTCTTAGAATAAAACCCATTGCAGGAACAATCAACCTTACTAATACTGCTCCTCTAGATTGGGAGCGTAAAGCTATGAAATTGTGGCGATTGAACTATATGAAGAAAGAGATCCCTGACGAATTAAAAGAGAAAGTTTCCGGTTATTGCGATAAATTTATTATTAATCGTACTGCTTTGAAAGTTATTGGAGTAGATAAGCCTGAAGATGCTGTGGGTAAAGATTTTAACTTACTGCATCCTATGACAGAGTTTTTTCCCAAAGGCAAAATAGTAGGAGTAGTTGATGATTTTCATTATACTAATATATTTAATCAAGAGAAACCTTTGATAATGGTTTGTAGAAAAATATTTTGCCATAATTTTTTGATAGACTATAATCCTTTTCAGCAAAAAGAAGCTTTGGCAGTTGTAAGAAAAGAATGGGATAATATTTTTCCTGATATTCCACTTAATTTTGAATTTATTGGTGATGAGTATCATAAAGTATATGAGAGAGAATATTATGAGATGCAAGTTTTAATACTGTTTTCATTTATTTCATTAATGCTTTCGTTGATTGGTATTTTTGCTACTCTGAGTTTTAATTTGAGGCTTAGAACTAAAGAGATAGGAATACGGAAAGTAAATGGATCTAGTATTGTTGAAATTATTTATTTGTTTAATATCAGTTTGGTAAAATCATTTCTTATTGCCTTTGTTGTTGCAGGTCCAATAGCTTTTTATGCAATGCGAAAATGGCTTCAAAACTTTGCATACCAAACAAGTTTATACTGGTGGATATTTCTTTCAGCAGCAATATTTGTATTACTAATAATACTGTTAACAGTTAGTTTGCAGACTTTATTTTATGCAAGAAAAAATCCTGTGGAAGCATTGAGGTATGAGTGATTTTGGAATATGTTAAGCTACCCAATTCACTTTCTTTTGCTCTCTTATTATAGCTTTAGCATATTTGTATTTTGGGTAACCAAGTGTTAGTGACATTGTTGCTTCGTGGTTTTCTGGAATATTGAAAGCTTCTTTTATTCTAGGGTCTTTGTTTATTGCTGCTGGTATTATTCCGTTCATTGATCCTCCTAAACCACACGAATGTATGGCTAGCATAGTATATGTTGCATATATTAGAGAGTTGTTAGTATGTTCTTCAGCTCCTTTTTTTGCATGAAATATTATTAGTGCTGGTGCATCTCTTGTTATTCTGTCTCCATATTTAAGTTTGTAATTATTGAGTTTTGCCATGGGGTAGATATGATTTCTTATGGTATTATATGTTTCAACTCCTAGTTTTAGCTTTATTATTTTTCGCATTATTGGTTTTTTTATCCATTTTACGATATTATCAAGAAATTCTTCAGCCATTGGGAGTATGTGTTGTATTCTATCTCGGTTATTTATTACTGTTATTTCTACATTATTGGGCATTGCCCCATAAGGAGCATACCTTAATACTTCAAGAATTTTATTAATTTTTTCTTCTTCAACTTTTTTGTTTTTAAAGTTTCTTACCGATCGTCTTGATGAAATAAAGTCAATAAAATTATCATGAGAGATAAAATCTTTAGGTATTTTTTTTAAGTTATCTTCATAATTATACTTTTCTATTTTTATTGCACTACTTTTACATATTGCCATACATTGACCACACTCTAAGCAAATATCTTTTCTGTTGTTAATAAATTTTATTAGTCCGTTTTCACCTTGTTTTATTAGGTTTACAGGGCATATTTCTACACAAAGTTTACATTTATTACAAATTCTATGATTTACAAGATAGTTTCTCATTATATTTATATTTTTATGAATTTCTGATTAAATATATTGTGTGAGTTAGTTGTGATTTTTATTAAATATAGTCCTTTTTTTAAATTTGAGATGTCTAATTTTGAACAGTTATTGAGAATTTTATTTAGAATTATTTCTCCATCAAAACTATATATCTCAATCAGCGCTTTTTCATTCAAATTGCTAAATGATATATAGTTATGAGCTGGATTTGGATAAATATCAATAGTTCTTGTATTAGTTTTATTTCTGTCTAGAGTTATCCAGTCAAATTTAGTAACTATACCGTCATAATCTACCTCCTTCAATCTGTAAAATGCTTTCACAACAGGTGTAGTATCTTCTAAATAATAATGTTGTATGGTGTTGCTGTTGCCTATTGCTTCTGCTCTTCCAATTGTAGAGGTACTGTTGTCAGCAATATCCAATCGTTCTATTTCAAAAAAATCTACATTTTCCTCTGTGGCTGTTTCCCAGTACAGTGTGTTGTAATTATCTGATATTTTTCCATTAAAATCTAATAGACTAATGGGGAGGCTTCCTTCATATCCATTTCCTGCCGCTCCGCCGCCGCCACCACTAAAGTGAGAAATTACAAATTCGGCATAAAAAGCACCATTGTATGTGCCATATTTCCATCTGTTTGTACTTGCATTATCTCCATTTTTGTATATCCAAGCTCCATCAGTATTATAAGCGGTGGCCTTTGGTATTTGGTTTTGTCCATTTGCTGGATTGTAATCGTAGTTTGAACTATTTAGGTCATTTATTTTCACAAACGACATAGCAGTATGATCATTAATTGCATTTCTATTGTTTGCAGTTAGAGCTGTATTTAATTGTGAGAAATCGTCTGAGGTATAATAAAAACGAACTGTAATATCGCTACTTGGTTGAGATGTGGGTGTTAATTTCCAGTATCTGTTAAACATATACCAACCATTAAATGAATTAACATAAGGTGTAGTGGCAGGAGAGATGTATGATGCTCCAGTAGAGCCTTTTACTTCAACACTAGTACTTCCAAAATTATTTCCATTTTTTTTGACAGCTAATAATAGATTGTCGTCATCAAAATTTATAGAAGTGCTATTGTCATCATAATAGTAGGTATATCCGTTATCATCTTCACATTCGTATTCTGATGACCATGCTGTACCATTAGTTGTTGGAATATTGTAATTGCGGTATGGAGCACCATGATAGTTGGTTTTTGTAGGCATATTTGCTTTTCCCGCTCCTTCAATCCAGTATTCAGATTTGTCAGTTTTATATTCATCATAAGAAGTCCCTATTACTATATACGTTATTCCAACTTTTAGATTTATATCTTCAATTGTAGAGTATGCTGAAGTAGCATCATCATCATTTCCTGCAATCCAGTTTGTAGAGGCATCATTTGGGTCAAAACTATTTTTGTATAAATGTAAGTAGCCATCTACTACATTCCAATGAGCAGCAATACTGTAATTGCCTGTTATAGGTACTGTAAATGAGAATTCATCATAAAAAACATGACGATAAGAGTTTGACCCATTCTCATTTAATCGCACATACATTGGTGAGCATTTGCTTGTTTTACCTTGGCATGTATCAGAGTTTATGGGGACTGTTCTAAACCCACTATTGGAGCCATACCAAATACTTGTTGAGTTTGAATTGCATTTTGAACGCACATACCAATCATAATATGTATTGGGTGTTAATCCAGTATAATTATATGGCTTTGTAACTGATGTTTTTGTTGGTATTCCAGAGGGACATTCTCCTGATTTTACTAATTCAATATCCCAAGAGTTTAGCCCCCCATTTTGAGCCCAGTTTAATGTAGCTGATGTAGTATTTAATGTATTTATACTTTGAGAATTAGGACTTACACATGAATTGTCTTCAATCCGAATATTATCCAAATACAAATAGTTAGTTGTATATTTTCCATTATGGAGAAATCTTATATATACCTTACTATTACCATTATACGTACTAATATCTATCTGTTTTCTGTTGTAATCTATATCTTGGTAATTAGTTTGCGTAGAGAATAAATCAGTCCAATTAACATTATCAGTACTTATTTGTACCCAAAAACTATTGTAATTATTATTGTACTTAAATCCCATTGAGTATAGAAAACTCAAATATGGTTTTGTTGTTGAAGAAAGATCAATACTCATTTTACACCAGTTTGTCCAGTTCTCATTTGCCCCTCCTGTTATTGCTTTAGTAAGAGCATCATTTATATCTGAGGGAATAGTATAACTACTGGTATAATATCCTCTTAAGTTTACACCATAACTCCCAAATTTATTTGATATGGTATCAATATCAATTTTACCCTTATAACCTGTGCCATAATTCCATCTTGTACCAAAACTATTAGATTCCCAGTTTTCATAAAATGGTATTGACTGAGTTATAGAAGGGTCTTGTTCAGTTGTAAATTTTACTGGACCTGTCCAGTCGGTAAAGCTACTTCCATAAACAGATTGCACATACCATTCATAAGTTGTTACTGCTGAAAGACCATTTAAAGTATAGGGTTTGGAGTTAGTGCTTATCGTTGTTCCAGAAGTATTTGGATCAAATCCTGCCACTCCATATTTAATTTTCCAACTGCTAGCACTACCTTCTTCTGTCCAATTTAGTTCAGCACTATTATTTGTAATATTACTTTCCGTAAGTGACGATGGGTCTTGTTGATTATTTTCAAAAACATGAATATCATCAATATACCAACCCGATTTTATTTGTCCCGAATTATTACTTAAATGAAATCTGAATCTTACATCAGTTGTTCTGTAAGCTGATAAATCAAATACTTCTTTGTGCCACCAATTATTTGTAGGAGAATTATTTCCTGTTCCCCATTTCTCATAAGACTTTTCTTGAAAATAACCATAGCTATTATATTTAGAAGTTCCTTTATAAGAATTTATCGGTAAACTATTATAGGTGCTGCCACCGTCAGTCGAAACCTCTATCCAACAATATACGTTTGGGGATTCTACCTTTGCTATATGCCAAAATTCTAAAACAATTTTATTAGAAGCCGAAGATAAATCAAGAACACCATTCTCTTCAAGGTAATTTATGTTTTGTGTTGAATATGCATTCTTTACACTATGACCCCCACCATGAATTATTGTAGTTTCGTCATTATAGTTTTTATTATTTGTACTGGCATTATCAAAATAAGTATATCCATTCTCAAAATCTTCAGTAAGAGGAAATGGATTAGAAGGTAATAGTGTTTTAAAACTCTTTTTTCCAACCCATTCACTGGTATTACCACTTCCATAGTCGGCTCTAACATACCAATCATACTCTGTATTTGCTGTTAAACCAGTAATAGACAGCGGCTTTGATGTCGTATTGACAACAGTGCCTGTACCTTTGGTAAATCCTGCTACTCCGTATTCAATATTCCAAGTTGTAGCTGTTCCATTTTCTGTCCAGTTTAATGAAACTGAATTTTGAGTAATTGAGCTCTCTGATAATGCTGACGGATCAATATAATTATTTTCATAAATATGAATGTCATCGATATACCAACCAGCGCGTTGTGTTGTGGTATTTGAAATTACTCTAAACCGAAATCTAACATTTGTTGTGCGATAATTTGCAAGTTTGAAAGTCTCCTTCTTCCACCATGTATTATCTGGCGTTTCAAAGGCCTGCCCCCATTGGCTATATGAATCCTCATGAAAATATGGATAAGTACTATATGTAGCAGCACTACCCAAATATGTTGATGCAGGAAGCTTAGTATAGTTTTGTCCTCCATCGGTTGAAATTTCCACATAGCATTTATCATTATGCCCTTCAGTTTTAGCAATTTGCCAAAATTCTAATATTATATTATCTGAAGTAGAACTTAAGTCTAACACTCCTGTTTCAGTAAATACATTAACATTATTATTAGTATTCTGATTTCTGACGCTATGAGAACCATTATGATAAAGGTTTGTAGCAATTGCAAAATCTACGGTATTTCCATTATTATTAGAAAAATACGAAAACCCATTCTCAAAACTCTCTGACAATGGTAACTGATGAGCACCAGGCAATGTAGTAAAGCTTTTTGGTCCTACCCAAATACTTGTTTGTGAGCCCGAGACAGACTGAACATACCAACTATAGGAAGTATTTGTACTAAGACCAGTTAGTGAATATGGTTTCGTTGTTGTTGTAATAACAGTACCCGTACCCTTAGTAAAACCTACAGCTCCATATTCTATTTTCCATGTTGTAGCACTGCCATTCTCTGTCCAATCTAACGAAGCAGAAGTTGAGCCAATCGAACTTTCATTTAGGTTACTTGGTGCATTTCCATAAGAAAAAACGTAAGTAGTTCCGCTTGCAGGGTGATAATAAATGCTATTATTACTAGTTGTGGTACTAGTTGTGGTAGGATTTCCTGGCGTTAAACTCATAAAATGGCCTGAACCTCCATTTCCTTCAATTAAACCAATGGATGCTGAAAAATGTCCGGAACTTGCGCCATATCTAAATTCAATATTAGTGTTTACTTCAAATAATACCACCTGTACAGTAGTTCTTGCTTGATTTCCATAAGTTGCTACATTATTATATTCAATAATAAATTGTCTGTTCGGAGAACTTCCTTGCGTTGTGTAATATATATTACTCCCTGATACTTGTGGGTTTAAATCATCCCATAATGGAGCTATATACTCATTAACTGTCGACGATGTTGTTGATAAATCATTACTATAACTAGTAGCTCCAGTACTCCCAAAACCAATATAACCATTGGAGCCAATCATCACATTAGTGTATGAATGTGAATTATAAATAAAACTAAACCCTATATTAACTTGGATGTTTGCATCGTCATTAAGATTTACTGATGTGCCACTTGACGAAATTGAAGTAAATGTATTGCCCGTACTTTCTGTAAATATAATATTGTTTATTTGAGAATACCCAGGAAAGCTTAAGAATAGAAAACTTAATAATGCAATTATTACAAATAACAAATATTCAGGATGCTTTATTGATTGACTTATTTCTAAATTTTCTTTTTTTGTGTTTAAAATTTTGCTTGGAAGTAAATTAGATTCTCTCATAATTAATGTTTTATTCAGTGATTTGTTTAGCAAAAGTATAATCAAACAAAGCAAAATAAAAGTAAATATGGCTTATTGTTATTAGATGGTGTATTTTTTGTTATTAGATGGTTTTTATCTGTTATGAATTGGCAAATTGTTATGAAATGGCAGCCTGCAATTCTTCTTTTTATAGTATTTGTAAATTATTGAAAAATCTTCACTTGTGAAATACCATATTTTTTCAGCCTATTTTTTCGTAGTTTTGCAAAGGTGCTTTATTAAAAGAATAGACAATAACTAATTACTAATCACTGATGATATTTCTGAGTAAACCTTATCCGTATCTTTATACTCTTAAGAGGAATTTAATAGTGGCGGCATCTGTCGGTATTTTATCCATGTATCTTAATCATATTAGACTCAACGATAATTTTTTTACTGATAATATTTTAATTTCACCTACACTTATTTCTTTGCTTACAGGAATATTAGTAGCATTCAGTATAATATTAGTTTTTCATATAATTCCATTAATTTTTATTTCTGATAATAAACGAGATAATTGGAGCTTAGGTAATGAGTTGTTATTATCTCTAGGTGTATTTATGGCTATCTTTATTTCTAATTACTCTTTATTTGTTGTCGTTACAAAAGATGCTTCAGAGTTATTATCAATAGCTTTCTTTTTGAAAATATTAACTTATATCATTACTACAGGAACTGTGATACTTAGTATTGTTTTATGGGTAAATTATACTATTATTCTAAAAAGAAATCTAAAAAATGTACAGAAACTAAATCTTCAACTTGACAATAGTACTGTAGAAACCGTTCAAGATAATAGCTTTAGTAAAGATAAGGTAATTATTCCAACAGTTATTAAGAATGAAGTAATAGAGTTTGTAGTGGACGATTTGGTTTGTATAAAATCCAATGGTAATTATATAGAAGTTTTTCTGAAAATAAATAACGAAATAAAAATGCAGCTTTTTAGGGCAACTATTCAAGAGCTTGACGAAAAATTATTGGAATGGGATTTTATAATTAAAACTCACCGCTCGTTTATTGTTAATACAAATTATATTACAAAAGCTGAAGGGAATGCTAGAAATTACCAGTTGTATTTACTAGGTATTAAAGAATCTATTCCTGTTGCTAGAGGTAGATTTAAAGAATTTAATACTTTTTTTAATAAGACTTAAACTTACTTCAAAATCATCAAACTACCCTGCATATCTGCTACTTCTGAAATAATAATGTCATTGTTCTTTCGGAATTCATCCACGGCTTTTCTCACTCCATCCCAATTGTGGTTAAAATCGTGGATTAATATAACCCCACCTTTTGCAAGACGAGGGTAGAAGTATTCTAAACCAGCTAATGTTGGCTTATAAAGATCGGCATCAAGATGCACAAAGGCAAATTCTTTTTCTTCAATATCATTTGCTGTTTCAGGAAAATAACCTTTGTGAAGGAATATATTGTCATTTCCATCAATGAAATCTTTTACTCTCTCCAGACTTGTATCTGAGAAATTATCTGTGCTATATTTTTTATCCTTAGAGTTTTCTAGTATTAAATCATCTTCTTTAAATCCATCAAAAGTATCGAACAAATGAAACTCACGATCATCATCCATCAAATGGGTAAAGCGTGCAGTTTCTCCTTTATAAACTCCTAATTCAGCAAAAGCACCTTTTATATTTTCTCTTTTTAGCCTTTCAATCTGAAACCAAAAAGTATAGAATCTTACTTTGTCATCATAATTTTGTTCAATGATTTTAAGTCGTGAAGGAAGAGTTTTCTTTGCTTCTTCCACCCATTTATATGGTTTGTTGAGTTTGTAATTCCAGTTTGGAAGCATAATATAGATACCAAGAAAAAGTACAATTCCTGCCAGAATAATGCTTATTAGCTGAATTATGGTGATGGTTATTTCGTAGTTCATAAAAGAAATAATTGGTTGTTAATTTCATTGTTTATGCTTTCTAGAAGAGTGTATTTATTTGACAAATATAATCAAAACAACTTATAAGCTACACACAAATATTTAAAAACTAACTATGTTCCCTATGTTCCTATGTGGTTAAAAGAAATTTATTTCTATTGTTTTATAAAGAAAAAATCTAAGAGTTTATTAAGTGTTTTTTTACGTTCTTTGCACCCAATCAAAATACTTCAATAAGTGGCGAAATCAGATTTTATAGAAATTCAGGGAGCAAGGGTGCATAATCTTAATAATGTGAATGTTAAGATTCCTAGAAATAAGTTTGTAGTGATAACAGGTCTTTCAGGTTCAGGTAAATCATCTCTTGCTTTTGACACTCTTTATGCTGATGGTCAGCGTAGGTATGTTGAAAGTTTGAGTTCTTATGCTCGCCAGTTTATGGGTAAAATGAGTAAGCCTGAAGTAGATAATATATCTGGAATCTCTCCTGCTATTGCAATAGAACAAAAGGTAAATACTCGCAATCCTCGTTCTACTGTTGGAACTTCAACAGAGATTTATGAGTACATTAAATTAATGTTTGCTCGTATTGGCAAGACTTATTCTCCAGTTTCTGGTGGTTTAGTTAAGCGTCATCATGTTGAAGATGTAGTAAGTTTTGTACATAAACTTGAAGACAAATCAAAATATCTTGTTACATTTTATATTAAGAATATAGAGGATAGACCATTGTCAGTTCAGCTAAATTTATATATGCAACATGGATATTCTCGCCTTTATAGCAAGGGAAAAATACTTTTGCTACAGGATGTATTAGAAAAAAAGAATATTGACAAGCTTAAGAAGCATGATTATCATATTGTAGTTGATAGATTAATTAGTTCTAAAGACAATGCAAATGATACACGCCTTGCGGATTCTGCGCAGATTGCGTTTTACGAAGGACATGGAGAGAGTATTCTAATTTACGAAAATGAAGGTAAATGGAAAAGTAAATCTTTTTCTAATAAGTTTGAATTAGATGGTATTATATTCGACGAGCCAAGTATAGATTTTCTTAGTTTTAATAATCCTCTTGGTGCTTGCAAATATTGTGAAGGCCATGGTAATGTAATGGGAATTGATGAAGACCTTGTTATTCCTGATAAAAACTTATCAGTTTATGATGGTGCAATAGCCTGTTGGAAAGGAGAGAAAATGGGGCAGTGGAAAGAAAGACTTATTATGAATGCTCATCATTTCGATTTCCCTATTCATAGAGCAATTAACGATTTAGAAGAGAAGGAATATTCTTTGCTTTGGACTGGTAACAAATATTTTGAAGGCTTAGATGCTTTCTTTGTAGAGTTGGAGCAGAATGCATATAAGATTCAATATCGGGTTATGCTTTCACGTTATCGTGGGAGAACAGTTTGTCCTGCGTGTAGAGGAACAAGACTTAGAAAAGAAACAAACTACGTTTTAATAGACGATAAGAATATTTCTGATATTGTTCTTATGTCGGTGGAAGAGGCACTTGATTTCTTTAAGAATATAAAACTTGATAAGCAAGATAAAGCTATAAGTGAGCGTCTTTTAATAGAAATTATTAATAGACTTCAAGTGCTTACAGATGTGGGCTTGCCATATTTAACAATAAATCGTAAATCAGCAACACTTTCTGGTGGAGAATCTCAAAGAATTAATTTGGCAACTTCTCTAGGAAGTAGTTTGATAGGTTCTCTATATATTCTTGATGAGCCAAGTATTGGACTGCATCCTCGTGATACAGAGCGTTTAATAAAAGTACTTAAAAAGCTTAGAGATATTGGGAATACTGTAATAGTAGTTGAGCATGATGATGATATTATGAAAGCCTCAGATTATATTATTGACTTGGGTCCTGAGGCAGGTACTAATGGTGGTGATATTGTTTTTGAAGGAGATTATCAATCTTTAGTGAAAAATGGAAATAGTTTAACTGCAAAATATTTACGTTCTGAAATTGAAATTCCTATTCCTAATATCCGTAGAAAATGGAATCAATATATTGAGATAACTGGTGCTAGAGAACATAATTTGAAAAATATTTCTGTAAAGTTTCCTTTACATACTCTTACACTTGTAACAGGTGTTAGTGGATCAGGAAAGACAACCTTAGTTAAAGGAATTCTATATCCAGCATTGAAGAAAGTAATTGGAGGTCATGCTGATTATACTGGTAAATTCTCTGATATTAAAGGAGATTTCAAACTTATAGAGGAGGTAGAATTAATCGACCAGAATCCTATTGGTCGTTCTTCACGATCTAATCCAGTTACTTATATAAAGGCATATGATGAAATAAGGACTTTATTTGCCTCTCAGAAATTAGCTAAAGTTCGAAACTATAAACCAGGATTCTTTTCTTTTAATGTTACTGGTGGTAGATGTGAGCATTGCCAAGGTGAAGGAAGGGTAAAAGTTGAAATGCAGTTTATGGCAGATATTTATCTTAAATGTGAGCATTGCGAAGGGAAGAGATTTAAGCCTGAAACTCTAGATATTAAATATCAAGGAAAAAGTATTGCTGATATATTGGATATGACTGTTGAGGATGCATATAGCTTCTTCGATTCTTATGATGGTAAACTTGAGCGTAAAATTGCAGAGAAGCTAAGTGTACTTTATGATGTAGGAATGGGTT